>CALFMR010000250.1 GCA_937880585.1 uncultured Acidobacteriota bacterium | reverse complement strand
CTGGCGGTGATCGACGCGGCGGGCGAGGACGGCTGGCGCGATTGCTTCCTGCGGCACTGGACCTTGAAGGAGGCGTATCTGAAGGGCCGCGGACTCGGCATCGCGCGGCATCTCACCGACGCCGCGTTCACGTTCGACCCTGACGACTCGCCGCGGCTCGTGCTCCGCCGTGCGCTCGCCGGCGACGACGCGCGCTGGGCATTCGCCCTGCACGACGTGGCACCCGCGCATTACCTGGCAGTCGCCGCCGCGCATGGCGCTCGCGCTCGACCGGCCTTCGACATTCAGCCCTTGCCGCCCGAGCTCGTGCCGTGAGCGTGCCGACATTTCCCTGGCGTCCATGAGACTGCTCGCGACGAGCGACCTGCACCTCGGTCATCGCGCGAATCGGGACGCGCTCGTCGCGCTGCCGCCGCATCCCGACGACTGGCTCATCGTCGCGGGCGACGTCGGCGAGCGCGTCGACCATCTCGTCTTCGCGCTCGAGACGCTGACGCCGCGCTTCGCGCGCGTGATCTGGACGCCCGGCAACCACGATCTGTGGTGTCCGCCCGACGCCACGGATCGCACGCGCGGCCAGGCGCGCTACGACGAGCTCGTCGCCGTGTGCCGCTCATTTGGAGCGATCACGCCGGAGGATCCGTACCCCGAGTGGCCGGACGGCACGGGCACGCGCATCGTCCCGATGTTCCTGCTCTTCGACTACAGCTTCCGGCCGCCCGACGTGCCACTCGACGCGGCTGTCCGCTGGGCGCGTGAAACCGGCGTCGGCGCGAGCGATGAACAATTCCTCGATCCGCAGCCGTGGCCGTCGCGCGCGGCGTGGTGCCACGCACGATGCGATCTGACCGAAGCCCGACTGGCCGCGCTGCCAGCGGGCGAGCCGACCGTGCTCATCAATCACTGGCCGCTGCGATACGACCTCGCGCGGCCGCCGCGCGTGCCGCGCTTCTCGCTGTGGTGCGGCACGATGCGTACGAGCGACTGGCATCGCCGCTTCCACGCGCGTGTCGTCGTCTCCGGCCATCTGCACTTGCGCACGACCCTGTGGCGCAACGGCGTGCGCTTCGAAGAAGTCTCGCTGGGCTATCCGCGCGACTGGCACGCGGATCGAGGACTCGCCTGGTACCTACGCGACGTGCTGAGCGACGCGTCACCCACGTCGGCACGCTTCGCACCGGGACGCGATCCATTCTTCGATCATCCCATCGACGTCTGATGATCTCGCGCGTTGACGACGCCCCCCATCGCCGAACGACCGTCGCTCTGTGTATGATGCGGCGTCGATGAAAAAACTTCGCGTCCTCGTGTTGATGCACCACTACCTGGTCCCGCCCGACGACATCGGGACGCAGGACGTCATCACGGCGCCGTGGCGGACGGAGTACGACGTACTGAAGACCGTGCGCGACGATCTCGAACACGACGTGCACGCGCTCGGCGTCAAGGACGATCTGGCCGGCATCCGGCAGGCGAACGACGAGTTCAAGCCGCACATCGCGTTCAACCTGCTCGAAGCGTTCCACGAGGTCGGCACGTTCGATCAGAACGTCGTCAGCTATCTCGAGTTGCTGCGACTCTCCTACACCGGCTGCAACCCGCGCGGCATGCTGCTCGCGCGCGACAAGGCGCTGTCGAAAAAGCTCCTGCAGTATCACCGCATCGCCGTGCCGGACTTCCACGTCGTCGCACGCGGCCGGCGTCCGCGGCTGCCGCGACGGCTCGCCTTCCCGCTCATCGTCAAGTCGCTGACGCAGGAAGCGTCGATCGGCATCTCGCAGGCCTCGGTCGTCGACGACGAGACGAAGCTGCGTGAGCGCGTGCAGTTCATCCACGACTCGATCGCGACCGACGCCATCGTCGAGCGGTATATCGAGGGGCGCGAGCTCTACTGCGGCGTGATCGGCAATCAACGCGTGCAGGCGTTTCCGGTGTGGGAGATGTTCTTCGAGAACATGCCCGAGACACAGCGGCGCATCGCGACCGAGCGCGTCAAGTGGAACGCGAAATACCAGCAGAAGATGGGCATCCTTACCGGCGAGGCAGAAGATCTTCCGCCCGGCGCCGCCGAGCGCATCCAGCACGTGGCCAAGCGTGTGTACAAGGTGCTCGAGCTCAGCGGCTACGCGCGCATCGATCTGCGACTCGGCGCGGACGGACACGTCTACGTGCTCGAGGCCAACCCGAATCCGCAGATTGCGCGAGGCGAGGACTTCGCGTCGTCGGCCGAAGCCGCCGGGATCGACTATCCGCCGTTGCTCCAGCGCATCCTCACGACCGGGCTGCGCTGGGAGCCGGATCGTCTCGGCTGACGCGCGCGTCCGCTCGCACGCGGCCGTGGCTCGAGGCACGGCCGCGCCTCAGTCAAGCCAACACGCGACTCACTCGCGCCGCGCGTTTTGGCACGACGTGACGATCTCCATCATTCCGCTCGCGGCACGATCGTTGCACGGTCGCTGACCGCGCACCGCTGCCGGTCACGCTCCAATGGAAGCCGGCGGTCTGCCCGCGCGCCGATGGAGGCACCATGGCCGAGGCCGGAATCACCAGACAGCAGCTCATCGACAAGTTGAACGAGGATCTCTCACGCGAATACCAGGCCATCATCGCGTACACCGTCTACTCGCAGGTGCTGAAGGGCGCGGCGTACATGAACATCGCGGACGAGCTCAAGGTGCACGCCGGGCAGGAACTGCAGCACGCCCTCACCATCGCCGGCCACATCGACTATCTCGGCGGCATGCCGACCGTCACCCCGAAGCCCGTCAAACAGTCCGACGATGCGAAGACGATGCTGCGGGCGGATCTGGACAACGAGAACACGACCGTGCGCGAGTACCGGCAGCGGCTCCGCGAGTGCGAGTCGCTCGGCGAGTACGCGATTGCCGAGGACATCCGCGAGATCCTCCGCGCCGAGCAGGAACACCAGGTCGACCTGGCGACGGCGCTCGGCGAGGACGTGCCGGACGTCTCGGCGATGCGCGGGAACACGGCGCAGAAGAAGCGCTGACGCGACGACGTCAACGCGCGCCGGGACGACAGATACGCTCCCATCCACTCGCGGGCAGCGTCAGGACCCAGTATTTCTTGCGCAGTGCGATGACCGCCGGAACGTAGTCGTCGGGCGCCACTTCGCCACGACGACGACGATCGCGCAGTTGCCGGATTTCGTACCGATACAGGTCGCTGACCGCGTCGCGCACGAGCGCGGGCGGCGTGTCCGTGCGCGGTGCGAGGCCGAAACCGGCGAGCGCGTCGCGGAGATCGGGGGGATAGAGCCACGTGTCAGTCATCTGTTCTTGCCTGCTCGCGGGCGCTGTCCTTCGCGATCTTCGCGACTTCGCGTGAGGCCCATGCGTCGTGCCGCAGGCGCTCCGTCAACTTCCGGCTTCTGGCTTCCAACTTCTAACGTCCGCCTGCAGCGGAGAGCAGCAGGCCGTTGAAAAACAGCTTGAACGTCCCCCACGACTGCGCGCGGAAGAGAATGTCGGGCCCGAACAGGATCACGCGGCCCGCGCCGATGCGCGTGCTCACGATCGCGGCGCCGCCATCAAGGTGCCCGGCGCCCCAGGCCCAGCCGCTTCGGAGCGGCGACGCCGCATCGAACCACGCCACGCGATCGATCGCGGCGTGTGATCCGCTCGCGAGCGAGAACACGGGATCGTTGTCGTAGTACACGTCGACGTGCGCGTCCGCGCCGGCGGCAATTGGATCGGCGGGATCGACGGCCACGCGAAGAATCGATCCCGGCACATAGAAGACGTCGCGTGAAAGACTCGAGACGCGATCGATGACGGGCAGCCCAAACTGTCTGGCGGCGTTTGACGTGGCCTGGCCGATGGCGATGACCGTTCCGCCCTCACGAACGAACGCCTTGACCGCGCGCATCGTCGACGCCGTGACACGCCCGCGCCGGGCGGCATACAGATCGTCGGCCGGCCCAGACGCGTCAGGCCGTGACGCCGGAGGCTCGGTCTTCCCTCCGTCATCGCGATCAGACGCCGGCGGCGGGATGCCGGCGCCGTTGAAGACGAGCACGTCGAAGCGATCGCGCAAGCTGCCTGCATCGAGATCCGGCGGATAGACGACCGTGTAGGGGAACTCGAACTCGTCGAGGATGAGCCGCGTCCACCCCGACGGGACGCTGCCGCCGTAGCGGTCGTAGAGTCCAATCCGCGGCTGCCTCACGACCGTCGATACCGCGGCGTCGGGTGGCGTCACGATCGCGCGTACCTCGAGGCCAAGCGCCTTCGCGCCTTGCCGCACGATCGATCGCACGTCGGACCCGGCCGCGGTGTAGAACGTCCCCGGACCAAAGACGCCGTCCGTCAACCAGCGCACGGACGCATGCGCGGCGAGCAGGCGATTGACGAGGCGGAAGCTGTTGGTCGCTTGGTGCGTGAACGCGTAGCCGGTCGCGTCCTGACGATCGATGACATGACCGGCCAGCACGGTCGCCGCGTCCTTCAGCGGAACGAACGGGCCGTCGAACGCGTCGAGCACGCGATCGAAACGGATGCCCATCTGGAATGCGAGCGTGTAGCCGGCGCTGTCGTACGGCGGCCGCGGCGCCGCGCCCGGCGAGGGGATGTCGTCGGGATAGTCCTGCCGCTCGAACATGTCGAGCACCTGCGGCCGGAACGCTTGCGCCGTCCGGACGACGAACGACCGCGCGGGATAGCGGCGGCCCGCCACGGTGAAGTCCGACGATGCCTGCTCGACCTCGACGCCGGCCTGAAGCAGCGCGTCGACGAACCGCGTCGCGGCTCCGACGTCCGGCTGATCCGCAGGGATGATGTACCCCCGCGCGTCTCGCCGCTCGCGCGTCGTCAGCGCAAGATATCGCGCGCGACCGTCCGACCCACTGGCAACACCGTCGTCCACCGCGGCGATTTCATGCGGCGTGAGCGTCCAGTGGTCCTCGCTGCCCCATTGAATCTCGTCGCGCGCCATCGCATAGGCGCGCCAAAGAAGCGCCTCGTGGTTCCGCGACGCGTAGTCGAGCACGGCGAAGTTGGCCGTCATCGAGTAGTCGACCGACTGGCGCAGATGCCAGGCCGTCTGTGGCGCAATCGGCCACCATTGGCTCGAATCCGGCACCTGCCGCGCGGCGACGAATGGGACGGTCACCGGCGACGGACTACCGATCGTCTCGGTGAGCAGGCCAATCATGTTGTGGAAGTCGGCCGTCGTCCGCAACCCGCCGTTCCACCAGGTCGAATATTTCTCGG
>CALFMR010000249.1 GCA_937880585.1 uncultured Acidobacteriota bacterium | reverse complement strand
CTCTTCCGATCTTACCCCGCCGATGGTCTGGCCGATTCACCCGACGAGACGTACTCAGTGACGCTCCCGAACGACACGGACGTCTCGCGCGTCGTCATCCGCGCGACCGATGCCTTGCAGAACGTGATGTCGGAGCCGGCGACCGGCCGGTGATGGAAGGAACCGCCGCGTTCGCAACGCGGAGGTCAGAGGCCCTTGGCGGTGACGCTCGTGCTCGTCACGAGACGCACCTCGTGCACGTTGAGCATCGTCGTGCCGACGCCGCCGACGTCGTTCAAGCGGAACCGCGTGATCTGCTCGAGGAGCGCTTCGACGCGCTGGCGATCGGCCGGGCGCATCGTCTCGAACGTGCCGGCGTGTCCTTCGCGGCGGATCTCGGCGGCCAGCGCCCCCACGAGATCAGCCTCGCTCGGCGCGCCATCGCTCGTGCGCTCCGCGAGCGCACGCATCACCCCCGAGGCCGCCGGACCGCCGTTGTCCACCTGGAGCAGCACGGGCGACTCAGCCGCGCTGGCCGCGGCGCCGTACGCGCCGACGGGCGTGCCGTAGAGAAACAGCCATCCAGCCGACGAGCCCAGATTCGTGATGAGCGCCGAGAGCGAGTCGTCGCGGGCCGGCGCGGGCCCGAACGCGAGGATGACCGAGAGCAGCAGCGTCGAGACGAACGTCGCCGCGACGGCGCCGGCACCGACATAGGCCCAATGCCAGTCCTCGCACGCGCGGGCGGCAAACGCCAGCCACGACTGATCGGCCTCGGCACGCGCCCGGCTGATGACCGCGCTCGACAGACCGTCCACGCCTCGCGGCAGCGGCTCGGATACCGCGGCCGTGCGCAGCGAGTCACCCATCTGCCGAAGCGTCTTCACTTCCTCGGCGCACGCGGTACACGTGTCGAGGTGCTCCAGCATGCGCAGCACGTCCGGACCGCGCAGCTCGCCGTCGACGAAGTCGGCGATCTGGTCGTGGACCTGATCGCACGTCGTGTGGATGACGAGGCTCATGCGCCCCCCAACGCGGCGCGCAGCGTGCCGCGCGCGCGGGCCAGACGCGACTTGACGGTGCCGACGGCCACGCCGAGCGAGTCGGCGATCTCCTCGTAACTCAGGCCGTCGATCTCGCGCAGGACGATGACCGTGCGCTGATCGAAGGGCAACTGGCCGAGCGCGCCCCAGACGCGGTCCGCGACTTCCCGCTGCTGCAGCAGGCGGTCCGGCATGGCCGCGTTGCGCTGATCGGGCAGGTCGCCGTGTACGGCGGCGTGCTCCTCGAGCGGCACCTGCTGCGCGCGATGCCGGCGCCGCCACCAGCGCAGCCGATTCGACGCCTGATTGACGACGATGCGATAGATCCAGGTTCGAAGCGTGGACTGGCCGCGGAAACTCGGGAGGGTGCGGAAGACGCGGAGGAAGACTTCCTGCGAGAGGTCGAGGGCCTCCTGGGCGTCGCCCAGGAGATGGAACGCCAACTGGTAGACCATCCGCTGGTGGTCACTCATGAGGCGCGCACACGCCGCCTCGTCCCCCGCCGCACACTGCTGCACCAGGGCCCAGTCGGCACTGGCCGCGTCCGACCACGTCAATGCTCGTACGGGCTTCACAAGAAGATCTTGCCACATGGTAGCAGGTGTCCATCTTCATAGACACCGCGGCCGGGCCGAGTGTTCCGTGCGGGCCCGACCGAAGGCTCGGGCTATTGTGGAGCCCTGTGCCTTCAGGCCCCAGGGAGACGCGATCAGGAGGCCTTTCTCGGGTCGATGCGGTCCCGCAGCTCGTCGCCGGCGAAATTGAGGCCGATGACGACGAGCGCGATGGCCAGGCCGGGGACGATGGTCAGATGCGGGGCGTCGAACAGGTGCGAGCGGCCGGCGTCGATCATCGTGCCCCAGCTCGGGGCGGGTGGCTGGACGCCGAGGCCGAGGAAGCTGAGCGACGCCTCCGCAATGATCACGCCCGCCATTCCGAGCGTGCCCTGGACGATGACCGCGGGCAGCGTGGCGGGAATCACATGGCGCAGAATGATGCGTGCCGACGACGCGCCGAGCGCCCGCGCGGCCTGCACGTAGTCCAGCTCGCGGACACGAAGGGCCTGGCCGCGCACGAGCCGCGCGTAGCCGACCCAGCCGATCACGACGAGCGCCCAGATGACGTTCGACAGGCTCGGCCCGAGCATCGCGACGAGCGCGATCGCCAGCAGGATGCCTGGAAATGCGAGCAGCACGTCCATCAGCCGGCCGATGACCTCGTCCGGCCAGCCGCCGAAGTAGCCGGCCACGGCGCCCACGATTGTGCCGATCGACGCCGAGAGACCGACGACCACCACGCCGACCAGAAGTGAGAGACGCGCACCGGCGAACAGCCGTGCCATCTCGTCGCGGCCGAGCTCATCCAGTCCGAGCGGATGGCGCCAGGACATGCCTCCCAGCCGCTGCGACAGGTGCTGCGTGAACGGATCGTCGGGCGCGATCCACGGACCGACGACGGCCGCGATGACCATGAGACCGACGATCGCGATGCCGACCCGTCGCATCATGAGTAGCGGATCCTCGGATCGAGCCACGCGTAGACGACGTCGACGGCCAGGTTCATCAGGACGTAGGTCGTCGCGATGAGCAGGATGCAGCCCTGCACGAGCGGATAGTCGCGGAAGTTGATCGCCTGAATCAGCAATCGCCCGACGCCCGGCCAGGAGAAGATCGTCTCGGTGATGATCGTGCCCGTGAGCACGGATCCGAGCTGCAGCCCGAGCACGGTGACGACCGGAATGAGGCTGTTGCGCAGCGCGTGACGCACGACGGCGCGGCTCGCCGACAGGCCGCGCGCGCGGGCCGCGAGCACGTACAGCTCGCGCAGCTCTTCGATCACTGACGCACGCGTGATGCGTGCCGTCATGGCCGCGAGCGCGGCGCCGAGCGTCACGGCCGGCAGCACGAAATGCCGCCACGATCCGGTGCCCGACACCGGCAACCACCCCAACTGCACGGCGAAGACGATCGCGAGCACGGGGCCCAGCCAGAAGTTGGGCATCGCGATGCCGGCGAGCGACACGCCGGTCGCGACCTCGTCCACCCACTTCCCCTGATACAGCGCGCCGATCACGCCGAGCGGCACCGCGAAGAGCACGGCGAACACCATCGCGACCACGGCCAGCTCCGCGGTGCGGCCCACGCGGGCGGCGATCTCGCGCGAGACGGGTGTGCCGTAGCGGAACGACGTCCCGAGGTCGCCGTGCAGCACGCCGACGAGATAGCGCTCGTACTGGACGCCCAGCGGCTGGTCGAGGCCGAGCCGTGCGCGCAGCTCGACGAGGTCGGCCGGCGGCGCCGATTCGCCGAGCATCGCCTGCGCGGGATCGCCTGGCACGAGATGAATCAGCGCGAACACGAGCGTCACGACGCCGAAGAGGACCGGCACGGTGAGCGCGAGCCGCCGCGCGATATAGGTGAGCATGCGCTCGCGCATGATCGCCAGAACGCGCGCGTCAGGCAACTCCCGCGATGTCCGGCGCTCGGCCCAGGCCGAGTCGTCGCATGGCTTTGGCGAGGCCCTGGCGCGAAAGGCCCAGCTCCCGCGCGGCCGCCGACCGTCGTCCGCCGTGCCGCGCGAGCGCGGCGGCGACGACGCGTCGCTCGCAGCCGAGACGCGCGCGGTCGAGCGACACGCCGTCGGCGTCAGAGGCCGGCGCAACGCGCCCCAGGGCCTGATAGACGTCGCGCGCACCGACACTGCCGCGTGCTGGCGCGGCGACGACCAGCGCCGCGACGACGTTCTGCAGCTCGCGGACGTTGCCAGGCCAGCGGTGATGGCACAAGGCGGCGAGCGCGCTTGGCGTCAGCCGAGCGCGCCGGTCGGCGTCACGAGCCAGGCTGCGCCAGAACGCTCGCGCGAGAAGCGGCACGTCCTCGACGCGATCGCGAAGGGGCGGCGCCTGCAGACGGACGACCGCCAGGCGGAACAACAGATCTTCGCGGAACGTGCCGCGCGCGACGGCGCGCACGAGCGGCTGGTTCGTCGCCGCGATGATGCGGACGTCGACCGCGCGCGTGCCGTTCTCGCCGACCCGCCGGATCTCGCCTTCCTGGAGCACGCGGAGCAGCTTCGCCTGCGCGCGGGTCGACAGATCGCCGACTTCGTCGAGGAAGAGACTGCCACCGTGCGCGGCCTCGAAGAGTCCCACGCGCGCCGCGACGGCACCGGTGAAGGCACCGCGCGTGTGACCGAAAAGCTCGGCTTCGACGAGCTCGTCGGACAAGGCGGCGCAGTTGACGGCGCGGAACGGCCGGTCGCGCCTTGCGCTGAGCCGATGGACGGCGCGCGCCATGAGCTCTTTGCCGGTGCCGCTCTCCCCTTCGACGAGGACCGGGAACGGTGTGCCCGCGGCGCGCGCGATCGCTTCCCGAACGGCCGCGATCGCCGGACTGCAACCGAGGATCTCGGGCGCGGCGGCCGTGGCCTGTCGCTCGATGACGAGCGCGTCGTGCCGCGCGCGCAGCGCCGGACCCGCCACCGCGGCCAACACGGCCAGCGCGTCCGACAGTCTCGTCCGGTCGTCATCAGCACTCCACGCGACGATGGCGCCCGCGACGACCCCGGCGTAGCGCACCGGGATGGTGACCCAGCCGGCGTCGGCCGCATGAACGGCGTCGCGCGGAGACGTGAGCGCCCGCAGCGCCGCGGCCGCGTCGGCCGCGTTCGGCCACCCCGCGCACGCGACAACGGCGCCCTCCTCGCCCGCCGTGAACGCGACGCGATCGGCGCCAGCCTCCCGCCGCGCCCAGGCGCAGCCGGCACGGAGCGCCGCGAGGTCGTCCTCCGCTTCCTGGACGACGTGCAACAGTTCGGGCAGCGTTCTGAGCCAGTGCATGTGTTCGCTCCCTTCACCCCAGGCCGCCAGGCCCGGCAGGTCGTCCTCGCTGCGGACGCCCGGCGTACCGGTCGCCCGCGGCCCGCACGACGCCGAACGCAGGCGATCGCGGACGCGTCGTTCGAGTGGCGTCGCGTCGGACCACAACCGCGCGGGACCGATCGTCTCGACGACACGATCCCTCACGCCAACGATCGACAGCGCTTCGGCCGCGACCAGTCGCAGCCATCGCGTCGCCGATCGTGACGTGTCATGCGCCGCTCGTTCGACCTCTCGAGCCGCGGCGTCGACCGTTGTTGCATTTCCGTCCAGCGCGGCCGAGAACAGCGCGACGGCGCGCCGGGCGTCGGTCACTTCCGTCGAGTCGCGACGACCGGCCCTTGCGAGTGACGCCAGCGCACCGCGATCGAGACGTGCCCACGCGATGAATCCCAAGAGCAGCACGTCCTCCGTCGTCCGCGCGCACCGCGGCGCATCGCGCCAGGCATCATCGGCGCGGCCTTGCCACAGCCTCAGCCACGCGCGTGCGGTTGCAAGTTGCCGAGGCATCCGCCGACGCGACAGCACGACATCGCCGACCGCCGCCTCGACGACGGCCGACGCGCGTTCGAGTGCGAGGAGGTCGGTCAGCCGGCGGACGTCGCGCGCGGCGTGCGTCGCACGTTCCCGCCAGGTTCCGTTCTCGCGCGCAGATGCCTCCTCTATTCCCGCGCCCGGTGTCGATCGCGGCGTATGACTTCCCGTCCGCGCGGACATGGATGGCCGCCCCTACGGTTGGGACGCCCCTGCCGCGGCGTCGGCGATCCCCGCGTCCGACCGCGCGCTGCAATCGATGACGAGGTGATGGCGCGGCGTCATGGACGCCGCGCGCCACCATCGCGCGGCCGCGGGCGCGCGATCCCGTTTCCCATCGACGAGGAACGCGATGTGACGATGGATCAGCACGCGCTCGAATACGGCCGATAGCGGCAGCGATGCGCGAAGGGGCACGTAACCGGCCAGCCGCGCCGCCCGCGCGGCGATGAAGAGCACGGCGCCGGCGCGATGCCGGGCGTCGCCTCCGACGCGGACGTATGACTCGCCACGATTCATGGCGCGCGCGAGCGCGGCGGCGATCAGCGTGTCGGCGCGCCCGTCGATCGCGCGACGCCGACGGTTCGCCGTGCGCGCCTCGAACCACGCGTCCGCGCCCGTGCGACCGAAGTCGACGAGGCGTCCACTTCTTCCGTCGTGCCATTCGTCGGCGAGCGCGCGTTCCCACGCGCGCCATCGCCCGTCGATCGCGCGCAACACGAGCTCGATATCCCGGCCGGTCGCCAGATCGCGCCATCGTCCATCGCCATCGATGACGAAGCGGTCGCCGACGAGCTCGCTGTCGCGCACGTCGTCCGGACATTGCAAGATGCAGGCCCGATGGGCGCGCCGTTCGCCCGTACGGACGCCGGGCACCGCGTCAGTTTCGATAGAATGGCCGGCGATGCTTCGATTTCTCACCGCCGGCGAATCCCACGGCCAGGCGCTCGTCGTCATCGTGGAAGGCGTACCCGCGGGGCTCTCGCTCGGCACGGACGACCTCGCGCCCGACCTCGCGCGGCGGCAGCTCGGCTACGGCCGCGGCCGGCGCATGGCCATCGAGCGCGACACGGCCCAGATTCTCGCGGGTGTGCGCCACGGCCAGACGCTCGGGAGCCCCATCGCGCTGCAAATCCACAATCGCGACTGGGTGAACTGGCAACACACGATGAGCGTCGAGGCCAACCCGGCCGAGTCGCTTCCTGGCGCGCGCCGCGCGGCCGTCACGCGTCCCCGGCCTGGCCACGCTGATCTATCCGCTGGCCTCAAGTACGCGCGCGAAGATCTGCGCGACATCCTCGAACGCGCGAGCGCCCGTGAGACGGCCGCGCGCGTGGCCGCGGGCGCCATTGCCCGCGCCTTGCTGCGCCGCGTGGGTATCCAGGTCGCAAGCCACGTCGTGCGGATCGGCAGCGCGGCCATTCCCGACCCGCTCGCGATCAGCTTCGACCGCATCAAGACACTCCCGCTGGAAGACGATGTGCGGTGCGTCGATGAGGAGACGGGAAAAGCCATGCGCGCGGTCATCGACACGGCGAAGGAGGCTGGCGACACGGTCGGCGGCGCGTTCGAAGTCGTCGCGCACGACGTGCCGCCCGGGCTCGGCAGCCACGTGCAGTGGGATCGCAAGCTGGACGGCCGGCTCGCCCAGGCGCTCATGTCCATTCCGGCCATCAAAGCCGTCGGTATCGGGCGCGCGGCTGACGTGGGCACGCTGCCGGGATCGCAGGTCCACGACGAGATCCTTGGCGACGAAGGCAGCGGCACGGGCACCGTGCCCGGCGTCGCGCGGCCGACCAACAACGCGGGCGGCCTCGAAGGCGGCGTGACCAACGGCGAAGACATCCGCGTCACCGTGTGGATGAAGCCGATCTCGACGCTGATGAAGCCGTTGCGATCGATCGATCTGACGACCATGCAGGACGCGCCCGCCGCAATCGAGCGCAGCGACGTCTGTGCCGTGCCAGCCGCCGCCGTGGTCGGCGAAGCGATGGTCGCGCTCGTGCTGGCCGACGCGATTCTCGAGAAGTTCGGCGGCGACACGATGGACGAGATCGACGCGGCCTGCCGGCACTACGCGGCCGCGCTTCGGACGCGCCTCGCCGTGCGGTCCGAGCCGGTCTGATGCTGCGCGCGATCGTCCGCTACGGCCGCCCGAGCCTCCACGCGCCGGCCGAGCCGGTTGGCGAGATCACCGATGAAATCCAGCGTCTCGTCGACGACATGATCGACACGATGTACGCCGCACCGGGCATCGGCCTGGCGGCGCCGCAGGTCGGCGTCGCGCTGCGCGTCTGCGTCATCGATCTGAGTGTCGGCAAGCGTGGCGGCGAGCTGATCACGCTCATCAACCCGGAATTCGTCGAGCGCGACGGCATGCAGCTCGAGGACGAAGGCTGCCTCAGCCTTCCGGGCTTCACCGCCACCGTCGCGCGCCCCGCGCGCGTCGTCGTTCGCGGCCGCGATCGACACGGCGCGCCGCGGACGGTCGAGGGGACGGGTCTGCTCGCGCGTGCGCTCCAACACGAGATCGATCATCTCGACGGGAAGCTGTTCATCGATCGGCTGCGCGGCCTCAAGCGCGACATGATCGTGCGCAAGGTCCGGAAGCTCGAACGCGCCGGACGCTGGTGATGGGCCTGTCAGTCGCCTTCTTCGGCACGCCCGCGTTCGCCGTCCCCACGCTCGACGCGCTCCATCGCTCCACGCACCGCGTGGCCGTTGTCGTCACGCAACCCGATCGTCCACGCGCACGTGGACAGCGCGTCACGCCGAGCCCCGTCAAAGCGTACGCGGAGGCGCACGGCTTGCCCGTCCTCCAACCAACTCGTCTGCGTGATGACGACGTGATGGGCGCGCTGGCAGCGACGGGCGCCGAGATTGGCGTCGTAGCCGCTTACGGGAAGATCCTGCCTCAGCGGCTGCTCGACTGGCCGTCGCGCGGATTGATCAACGTGCACGCCTCGCTCCTGCCGCGCTGGCGTGGCGCGGCGCCGATCCATCGCGCCGTGATCGCCGGCGATGCGATCACCGGCGTGACGATCATGCGCGTCGTCGCGGCGCTCGACGCGGGGCCGATGATCGACCGCGTGGAGACGCCCATCGGTCCTGATGAGACGAGCGAAGCGCTCGAGACACGGCTCGCGACACTCGGCGCGGAGTTGCTCGTCAAGACGGTCGACCGGCTCGCTCTCGGTCCCGTCGAGGAGACGCCGCAGGACGACGCACTCGCGACGTACGCATCGCGAGTGGAGCGGCGCGAGAGCCAGGTCGATTGGATGCGACCGGCCGCTGCGATCCACAACCAGATTCGCGGGCTCCAGCCCTGGCCGCTCGCCGCGGTTCTCTTTCATGGCCGGCGTGTGCTGTTGCGGCAGTCGCAGGTCGCTCACACCCGAGCGGTCGACGTCGAGCCGGGTGTCGTCTCACGCGTCGAGCCGGACGCCATCGAGATCGCCGCGCGGCCCGGTGCGGTGCGAATTCTCCGGCTCCAAATCGAAGGCCGGCCCGCGGTCGACACGCGGGCCTTTCTGAACGGACATCCCGTACGCGTGGGCGACCGGTTCGACCCGCTGCCCGACGCGCGATGACGCCCGCGCGGTTGGCCGCCGGCCGCGTCCTCATGGCCGTCGCTCGCGACGAGGCAACACTCGCAAGTCAGCTCGATGACGCGCGCACCGGCCTTGACGATCGCCGCGATCGCGCGCTCGCCGGCGAACTCGCTGCCGGGACCTTGCGCTGGCAGAAGGCACTCGACGCTTGGATCTCGCACGCAGCCCAGCGCGCGGCGTCCAGCCTCGACCTGCCGATCCTCATCACGCTGCGGCTTGCGGCGTATCAGATCCATCATCTCGACCGCGTGCCCGTCCACGCGGTCGTCAACGAATCGGTCGACCTCGTGCGGGAGCTTGGCGCGCCGCGCGCAGCCGGACTCGTCAACGCCGTAGCGCGGCGCCTGGCGCGCGAGGCAACCGAGTCGCATCTGCCGAGGCGTCCGGCCCCCGATGCGACACGTGCCGCTCAGCTCTCGTATCTATCGACAACCTTGTCGCATCCGGCATGGCTCGTGGGACGCTGGTTGGATCGCTATGGCGTCGAGGCGACCGAGACGTGGTGCCGCTTCAACAATCGGCCGCCGGACGTGACCATCCGGTCGATCGGCCGCCTCACCTACGCAGAGCTGACGTCGCAATTGTCCGCAGCGGAGATTCCCTGGAAGACGGCGCCCTTCGTCGACGATGCGGTCCGTCTGCCGCCGGGCGCGTTGGGACGGTTGTCGGCGGCACTGACCGCGGAGATCTACGTCCAGGACGAAGGCGCGCAGATCATCGCGCGCCTGGCCAACGCCGCACCAGGCGAGCGCGTGCTCGACGCGTGTGCGGCGCCAGGCGGCAAGACGCTCGTCATGGCTGCGGACATGACGCGTGATGATCATCAACCTGGAACGCTGCTCGTCGCCGCCGATCGCCGCCCCGCGCGGGTGGCGCTGCTCTCGACCATCGTCGCGCGCGCCCACCATCCCGCCGTGGTGGTCGCGCTCGACGCAGCCGCGTCGCTGCCGTTCGGTCCCGTCTTCGACTGCGTGCTGCTCGACGCGCCGTGCTCCGGGCTCGGCACGCTGCGCCGCGATCCGGACCTGAAGTGGATACGGCAGGCGTCGGATCTTCCGGGATTCGCCGCAGCCGAGACGCGCATGCTGGCCGTGGCCGCCGACGCGGTGCGCCCCGGTGGTCGCCTCGTCTACGCCACGTGCTCGAGCGAGCCGGACGAAAACACGGCGGTCGTCGACACCTTCCTCGCCGCGCGGCCAGATTTCGGCCGGCTCCCCGCCAGCGCACCGCGACCGCACGTGTCGCCTTCTCTCCTCGACGCCCACGGCGCCGTCATCACCTCGCCGCCCGTCCACGGGCTCGACGCCTACTTCGGCGTCGTCTTGGTCCGCCGACCGGCCGCGTAGTACACTTTTTCGGATTAATGCCCGCCCCGAGGCCCACGCCAAGCTCCTCCGCCAAGTCCGTGAGCCATCCGTTGCGCGCGCGCGTGTGGACGGCCGGTCGTCTCATCGTCCTCGTCGGCGCCCTGGGGCTCACCTTCGGCCTGTTCTTCCTCACCGCCATGCGCGTGGCCATCCACGCGCGCGAAGTGCGCGTGCCCGACATTCACGGCTTGTCGGTTGCCGATGCGACGTCCGCGCTCGCCGACGTCGGCCTCGTCCTCAAGGTCGACGCGCGCCATGCCGATCCCAAAGTGCCGGCCGATCACGTCGTCTCTCAAGAGCCGGCGCCGAACACCGTGCTG
>CALFMR010000248.1 GCA_937880585.1 uncultured Acidobacteriota bacterium | reverse complement strand
GGTCGGCGCCCACCTCGCCCGGCTGCTCGCCGCACGCGGCGAGCAGCCCGCCATCCTCAGCCGCGGCTATCGCCGCCGCCGTCCCGAGCCCGGCGTCGTCATCGTCAGTGACGGCCGGCGCCTCGGCGCCGACCTCGACCGCAGCGGCGACGAGCCGCTCATGCTCGCGCGGCTCGCGCCCAGCGCCGCCGTGCTCGTCTGCGATGTGCGCGCCACGGCCGCGGCCGTGGCCGAGACGACGCTTGGCGCGACCGTGCATCTGCTCGATGACGGGTTCCAGCATCGCGCGATGGCGCGCGACATAGACATCGTGCTCGTGACGCCGGCCGACCTGGTCGGCCGGCGTCTGCCGTTCGGCCTGCTGCGCTCGAGCGTCGGCGCGCTCGCGCGCGCCGACGCGGTCATCGTCGATGGCGGCCCCGACGAGGCGACGACGGCCCGGCTGGCCGTCGTCGCCCCATCGGCGCGCGTGTTCCGGCTCGACCGCGCGCTCGGCGCGGCCGAGCCGCTCGAGCGGGCGCGGCCGTTTCCGGCCGCGCCCGCGCCGGTTCTGGCGCTGGCCGGGATCGCCCGGCCAGCGCGGTTCACCGCGGCGCTTCGCGCCGCGGGGTGGGAGGTCGCGGGCGTCCTCGCGTTTCCCGATCACCATCGGTACGACGCCCGCGACCTCGACCGCCTCGCGCGCGCGTCGATCGACGCGCGTGCCGAGGCGGTCGTGACGACCGAGAAGGACGCGGTCCGGCTGCGGCCGCTGCGGCCGCTGCCGGTGCCGGTCGCGGCCGTCCCGCTCATGATCACAATCGAGCCGGCCGACGCGTTCGAGGCGTGGCTGACATCGCGGCTGGCCGAGGCGCGCGCGCGATGACATCCAGCCGGCGCCATCGAATCGAGTTCGCCGCCGTACGCGGCGTGCGGGCGATCGCGGGCGCGCTGCCCGACGCCGCCTCGCGCGCGATGGGCACGGCGCTCGGGCTCGCGTTCTACGCAGCCGATCGGAGTCATCGCCGGCTCGCACGCACGCAGATTCAGTCGGCGTTCCCGACGCGGACACCCGCTGAGTGCCGTGCGATCGCACGCCGCACGTTCATCCACTTCGGCCGGTCGCTCGTCGACGTGCTGCGCACCGACACCTTGTCGCCCGGCCAGATCCTCGCGCGCGTCGACGTCGAAGGCGACGACCGTGTCCGCGCGGCGCTCGCGGCAGGGAAGGGCGCCATCATCTTTTCCGGGCACTTCGGCTACTGGGAGCTGCAGGGGCTGGCGCACGCGCTCGTGCTGCCGCCAATGTCCGTGCTCGCGCGTCCGCTCGACAATCCGTATCTGCACGCAATGCTCGAGACGATGCGTCGGCGTACGGGCAATCAGGTCATCTATCGACAGGGCGCGGTGCGCAAGGTGCTGCGCGCGCTCTCGGCGAACGAGTGCGTCGCGGTGTTGATCGATCAGCACATCCACGGCACAGACGCGGTCACGGTGGATTTCTTCGGCCGGCCCGCGGCGACGACCGCGCTCCTGGCCACGCTCGCGCTACGTACGGGCGCCGCGCTCATCCCGGCGTTCGCGCTGCCGCAGTCCGACGGACGCGTTCGCCTCGTGTACGAATCGCCCGTCGAACTGCCGACGTCTGGCGTCGCTGATCCCGTGCGCGATCTCACGCAGCGCTGCAGCGACGTGCTCGAGATGTACGTGCGACGCTATCCGCACCTCTGGTTGTGGATGCATCGACGCTGGCGCGACGCGACACCTGCGCTGGCCGCTGCCGGCATGTTCCCCGCCGCGTCGTCTGATGAACTGGAGACGGGCGATGACGACTGACCGGGCCACCACTGTGACGCGGATCGTCATTCGGCCGCCGAACTGGCTCGGCGATGCCGTCCTTGCGCTACCAGCGATGAGCGCCGTTCGACGTCAGTATCCGGACGCGTCGATCACTGTGGCCGCTGCGCCGGCCGTCGCCGCGCTCTTCCGCGAGGAGACGCACGTCGCGCCCGATCAGGTGATCGACCTGCCGCGCGCCACGCGCGACGCGGTTGCGGTGCTCGAGGGCGGCGGCTTCGACGCGGGGTTGCTGCTGCCGAACTCGTTCCGATCAGCGTGGCAGTTCTGGCGCGGCGGGGTTCGCGAGCGATGGGGATATGCCACGGCCGGGCGTGGACTGCTCTTGACGCGTCGGATCCGCCGGCCGCGCGGTCCGGGCGTCATGCATCAGTCGGACTACTACCGCGCGCTCGTCCGCGGTCTTGACGTCGCGTGCGATGACGCGGAGACGCCGTGGATTCGACCGCGGCCGCCGAGCGTCGACCGCGCGATGGCGCTGTTGACCGAGCGCGGCGTGCCGGCCGGTGCGCGCCTCGTTGGTTTCGCGCCAGGCGCCGCATACGGTGCCGCGAAGCAATGGCCGCCCGATCGTGTGGCGGCGGTTCTCGCGCGCATCGTCCAGGCCTTCGACGTGACGGCCGTGGTCGTGGGTGCCTCGCACGATCGTGCCGCGGCCCGTGCGATAGAATCCTGGCTCCGCGCGCACGCGCCCGACGCGCTCGCGCGCACCGTCGATCTGACGGGCCGGACCAGCTTGGGGGCGTTGCTCGGGTTGATGCCGCGCGTGGCCGCGCTTCTCTCGAACGATTCCGGGGCGATGCATCTGGCCGCCGCCGCGGGACGGCCCGTCGTCGCGGTGTTCGGCCCGACCGACGAGCGCGCGACGGGACCGATTGGCGATCACGACGTCATGACCGAACCAGTGTTCTGCCGTCCCTGTCAGCTCCGCGAATGTCCGATCGATCATCGCTGCATGACGCGCGTGTCGGTCGACGTCGTCTTTGCCGCGCTGGCCGCGCGCGTCACTGCTGCAGGAGCTGCCGCCCGATGAGCGCGAGGCCTGCCGTCTTCCTCGATCGTGATGGGACGATGATCCACGAGGCCGGATATCTCGGCCGGATCGACGATCTGCGCTGGTTCCCGTGGACCGTGGACGCCGTGCGACTGCTGAACCGCGCGGGCTTTTTCGTCTTCGTCGTGACGAACCAGGGTGGCGTCGGCCTCGGGTTGTATCCCGAAGCGACCGTACACGCGATTCACGACGCCATGACGTCGACGCTCGAGCGCGGCGGCGCGCGCGTCGACGGGTGGTTCTACTGCCCGCATCATCCAGAGGCTCGCATCGACGCGCTTCGCATCGACTGCGACTGCCGCAAGCCAAAGCGCGGCCTCGTACGCCAGGCCGCGGCCGCGCACGAGGTCGATCTGCCGCGGTCGTTCGTCGTCGGCGACAAGCTCTCGGACGTTGACCTGGCGCGCGGCGTGGGCGCGCGTGGCGTGCTCGTGCGGACGGGCTACGGCGATGAGGTCGTTCAGGCGCACGCAGGCGTCGTGCCCGGCGCCGCGCACGTGGCCGCCGATCTCATGGCCGCGACGGCGTGGCTGCTCGACGTGTCTCATGAACAAGGACGGTCCGCGTGACCGACGCGCGTCATCGGTATCGACATCTCGTCGCGCGCTTCACGCGCGTGCGCGCGGTCGTGGCCGGCGATCTCGTGGCCGACGAGTTCATCTACGGCCGGATCGATCGCGTCTCGCGCGAGGCGCCGGTGCTCATCCTGCGCTACGGCTCGACGGAAATCGTCCCGGGCGGCGCCGGCAATGCCGCGTCGAATGCGGCCGCGCTCGGCGCGCGCGTCTCGGTCGTCGGGCTCCTCGGCCGAGACAGCGCCGGTGCACGGCTGTCGACCACACTGGCGGCCTCGATGGACACGCGTGGCGTCGTGCGCGCGTCGCGATACGTGACGCCGGTCAAGACGCGCATCCTCGCCGGCGGTGTCCACTCGGCCAAACAGCAGGTCGTGCGCATCGATCGTGCGGGCAGCGCGATTGCGCCGGCCGCGCACCGTCGTGTCGAGGCAGCGCTCGTACGCGCCATCGCCCGTGCCGACGTCGTCGTGTTGTCCGACTACGGAAGTGGCCTCATTACGCCCGACGTGTGGCAGCGCGCGCGTGCCGCGGCGGGACGCGTCCCGCCGTTCGTGCTCGTCGATTCGCGGTATGGGTTGAGCGGCTACACCGGCCTCACCGCCTGCACGCCGAACGAGCCGGAGGTCGAGGCGCTCGTGGGCGTGCGCATCGACGACCGCATCGACGTCCTCGAACGCGCCGGGCGAACGCTGCTCGACGAGCTCGGCTGCCGGGCCGTGCTCGTCACGCGCGGCAGTCGGGGCATGGCGCTTTTCGAGCCTGACCGTCCGACCGATCACATTCCCATCGTGGGCTCTGATGAAGTCGCCGACGTCACCGGTGCCGGTGACACGGTGATGGCCGTGTTCGCGCTGTCGCTCGCCGCAGGCGCGTCGTTTGGTGAAGCCGCACGCCTCGCCAACTATGCGGGCGGCCTCGTCGTCATGAAGCGCGGCACGGCCACGGTGACCACTGCCGAGCTCCTCGAGGCGATCGACGCATCGTCCGACGAGGGCCCGGGCTCTCGGTCCGACGGACTTGCCGCGACGCGCACTCGCTCGCGCGGCGGCCGTGTTCGACCGCGAAAGGCGGCGCGTTGATGGGACGTGTGGTCGACGCCGACACGCTCGCAACGCTCATCGATGTCGATCGTCGCGCGGGACATCGCATCGCGTTCGCCAACGGCTGTTTCGACGTCCTGCACGTCGGACATGTCCGCTACCTCGCCGGCGCCCGTGCCGAAGGCGACCGCCTCATCGTGGCGATCAATGACGATGAGTCGGTGCGGGGATTGAAGGGACCGAATCGTCCGATCTTGCCGGCGGCTGCGCGGGCGGAACTGGTCGCCGCGCTTGCAGATGTCGACTACGTCGTGCTCTTCGGCGAGCCGACCGTCGCGGGCCTGCTCGAGCGACTGCGACCGGACGTCCACTGCAAAGGGACCGACTATACCGTCGAGTCCGTGCCCGAGCGTGAGGTCGTCGCCCGCTACGGCGGCCGCATCGCCATCGTCGGCGACGAGAAGACGCACGCGACGCGGGACCTCATTGCGCGCGTGGCCGGCGCGTCTCAGCCACCGCGATAGAGACGGGCCTCGCGCGACGGACCTAACATCGTGCCGACCGCCGAATCCTCTCGTCCCTCGCTCGACCGCATCCTGGTCGTGCGGCTCGGATCGCTCGGCGACCTCGTCCACACACTTCCCGCTGTCAGCGCGATTCGACGCGCGCATCCACGAGCCGAGATCGACTGGCTCGTCGAGCCGCCGCACCGAGAATTTCTCGATCTCGTGCCGATCGTGTCGAACGTCGTCGTGCTCGCTGGCCGTTCGATCGGCGGCTGGCGCCGGACCGCGGCGGTGCTGCGCGCGCGCCATTACGACGCGGCGATTGATTTCCAGGGCCTCGTCAAGTCGGCGGTGCTGGCGCGTGTTTCAGGGGCGCGCCGCGTCCTCGGTTTCGACCGCGACGCGCTACGCGAGCGCGCCGCGGCCATCTTCTATAAGGAGCGCGTCGCCGTCGGCGAAGGACGACACGTCATCGACAAGAACCTCGCCCTCGCGTCAGCGATCGGCGCGAAGACCGACATCGTCGAGTTCCCGATTCGCGACGTGGCGTCGCCGGCCGTCGACGAGGTCCGTGCGCGAGCGGGGGAGCGCGTGGCGCTGCTCAACTGCGGCGCGGCGTGGCCGAACAAGCGCTGGCCGCCCGATCGCTTCGGTGCGCTGGCCATCTGGCTGCGCGACGCGCACGGTCTCGCCTCGGTCGTGCTCTGGGGACCGGGTGAGCGTGAGATCGCGGATGCGATCGTGCGCGCATCGGCCGGCGCCGCCACGGCCGCACCCGAGACGACGCTGACCGATCTCGTCGCGCTGGCCCGAGCTGCGCAGCTGGTCGTGTCAGGTGACACGGGTCCGACGCACATCGCCGAAGCCGTCGGCGCCCCGCTCGTCGCGCTCTTCGGTCCGACCGACCCTCACCGCAACGGTCCCTGGGTCCCCGCCGATCGCGCCATCTCGCGCTACGACGTCTGCCAATGTCACTATCAACGCCGCTGCCGGTTGTCGGCGGCGGCGTGGTGTCTGGCGCGGATCACGGTGGTCGACGCGCGTGAGGCGATTGACGCGATGCTGGCGGGCCCCGGCTCCGGAGCTCCGAACGTCAGGCTATGATCGGCGCGCATGATCGACGAAACCATGACGCACCGCAACACGATCCGTTGGGTCGTTCGAATCGTCTTCTGCTTTCTCGCGACAATCGGCACCGCGCGCGCGGCCGACGCTCAGGGCTGCAGCGACCCGGCCTGGGCGCAACCCCGTCTCGCTGGCTTCGCGATCGCCAATTGCACCGATAAACCCTGGGCGGCCGTGGACGTGGATCTACCGGCGGGATCGAAGGTCTTGGCCGGGCACCGCACCACCGTCGAGTATTCCCACGAGGACGGCGCGAAGAACGTCAGCGCGGCGGCTGTGAGGGCTTATGCGATTCAGCAGGCCGAGCGGGCAGGCGCGAAGCTCGTGTCCGACGCGGGGGACAGCTTCAAGGCGGTAATGACGACGAAGGGGCCGCGCGGCGAGCTCTGGTACATCTACGATCACGGAACGGGCAGCGACGACGTCACCGACTCCTACACGTTGACGACGGTCGAGATTGAACCGCTCGAACAGGACGTGCACGCCAAGATGATGACGGCGCCGCTGGACGTGAGCGCCAAAGGCTGCGTCGATCCCCCCTGGCTCGTCTCGCAATTCGCGTTCTACGAAATCGACACCTGCGACAAGAAGGCGTACGACAGCGCCCAGTACGATCTCGCGGACGGCTCGAAGACCGTGTCCGGCAAGCGCCTGAGCGTGACCTACACGCTGACCGATGCCAAGCGCGATCCCGTGGCCCTGGCGGTGCGGAACAATTACGTGTCGGCGCTCGAAGCCATCGGCGCCAAGCTCGTGTCGTCGCCGACCGACAGCAATCAGGCGATCCTCACGCAGACGACCCCGAACGGAGAGACGTGGTACGTCTACGACCACGGCAACGGGAACGACGACTCCACGCAGTCGTACACGCTGACGACCTTCCAGATCGTGCCGTTCGAACAGGTCGTGCAGGCCAAACCCGTGCCGGCGCCGCTCGACACCCACGCCAAGACCTGCGCCGGGCCGCCCTGGCTCGTCAAGCAGTTCGACTACTTCAAGGCGACTCAGTGCAACAACCGGGACTTCGACGCCGTCACACTGACCCTTCCGGCGGGCGACACCGTCGTGGCCGGCCGCGTGCTGGAAACCGACTATGGGCTCACCGATGACGCGCACAGTCCGACGGCGGCGTTCGTGCGCACGAATTACGTCAACGCGCTGAAGGGCATCGGCGCGACGCTGGCATCCGCTCCCGATGGCGGATTTGACGCCGTGCTGAAGCAGACCACGCCGCTCGGCGACTTCTGGTACGTCTACACGCACACCAGCGGCAATGAGGAGGCGACGGGCACGTATCGCCTGACCACCATTCAGGTTGGTGGGCCGCCGCCCAAGGACTGCACACTGGTCGTCTACGGCATCCAGTTCGACTTCGACAAAGCGGTGCTGCGGTCGGATTCCGAGCCCGTGCTGAGCCAACTGCTGTCCCTGTTCACATCCGACCCGTCGTATGCGGGCGAGATCGGCGGCCATACCGACGACGTCGGCAAGGCCGCCTACAACCTCACGCTGTCTGGCGCGCGCGCCGAGGCGGTGAAGACCTGGCTCGTCGCGCACGGCGTGGCCGCCGCGCGCCTGACCACGCATGGCTATGGCGATACGGTACCGCTCGTGCCGAACACGACTGATGCGAATCGCGCGAAGAACCGGCGCGTGGAGCTGAAACGCAACGACTGCAAGTAGCGCGGGTTATCGCACGAACGGCAGGTAGGCCGCGACGTCGTGCCGATAGCGGTCGAAGTCGGCGCCGAAGCGGGAGGCGAGGAGGCGGTCCTCGATGCGCACGCGGATCTCAGTGCCGGCGATGAAGATGGCGGAAGCCGCGACCCAGAGCCACGGCGACGTCAGGATCGCGCCCGTGGCGAGGAAGACGGCGAGCATCGACGCGTAGATCGGATGCCGCACGGTGCGATAGGGGCCCGTGCGCACGAGCTCGTGATCCGGATTCAGCCCGGCGTCCATGCGCCACTGGCGGCCGATCGCGCGCGCACCCGACCATGACAGCGCGATGGCGGCGGCGAAAAGTGCAATCGATGTCGCGAATCGCGTGGCCGATGGCGTCCGCGTCCAGAACGGTCCCTGCCAGAGCAGGGAGTAGCCGATCGCTTGCAGCAGCATGCCCCAACGCGCGCGCCGGTCGGTCGTCGCGGCGGGACCTGACATGCGCGCGATGACGAAGAACGGCAGCAGCCACGCTGCCCATCCCACGGCGAGCAGCACGTACGCGTAGGCAGGCATGACGCCGATCATATAGTCTCGTGGGCTGTCGATGATTGCTCGGACGCTCGCACGCTGGCGCGTGCCGCTTGGATTCGTGGCCGCGGCCGTCGTGTTCGTGTTGGCACGGCCGTCGTGGCGCTCGTGGTCGATCGGCCTTGCGATCGCGCTTGCCGGCGCAGCCGTGCGCGTCTGGGCCGCCGGCCATCTCGAGAAGAGCCGCGAGATCACGCGGTCCGGTCCCTACCGTTTCATCCGCCATCCGCTCTATGCGGGATCCCTCTTCCTCGGCATCGGCTTCGCCGTCGCGGCCCACACGGTCGTCGTCGCCGTCATTGCGATCGTCTATCTCGGCGTCACGCTGGCGGCGGCCATCCGCACCGAAGAAGCATTTCTCGACCAGAAGTTCGACGGCGCCTACACGGCATATCGCGCCGGCCGCGCTGAGCCCGTCATGCGCCGCTTCAGTTGGGGCCGCGTCCGCGCCAATCGCGAATATCGCGCCGTTGTGGGCCTCGCCGCGGCGTTTGCCCTGCTGGTTCTGAAGATGAAGCTCTAACCAGGCGTCTCATCTTCTTTGCAGTGGCGCGGGGCCCCACCCCCGCGGTGTCATCTTTCTTTGTCGCGCAAGATCGCCCCCGCGCGCTCCGCCGCGTCGCGCACGAGCTGACCCATCTTCGGATGGGACGCGTCCAGATCGACGCCGATGCCCTGTCGGCGAAGCTCGGCCGACGTCGAGGGGCCGATTGACGCGACGACGGCGTGGGCGAGTCCGCGTCGTACGGCGTCGCCCAGGCCCATCTCGCGCGCGACTTGATCGAGATGCGCCGCCTGGACGCCTGAGAGGAACAGTACGACGTCGACGCGCGACTCGCTGAGCGCGCGGACGGCCGCGCGCAGCGGCTCGAGATCGTCGGGCAGCGCCCAGCGATACACCGGAACGGCGGTGACGGTGGCGCCGCGCGCGCGAAGGCTGTCGACGAGCTCGGGGCTCGGCACGCCGTGTTCCTGCACGGCTACGCGGGCGCCGGCCAGCATCAGCTCGGACTGCCGCGCGTCGAGCACCGCCAGCACTTCGCGCCACGTGTTCGGCTCGGGCACGGTGGCCCAGACGGGCACCCCCATCTCGCGGAGCGCGGCCACGGGCTTCGGTCCACGCGCGACGATCTTCGTCCTTGCGAGCGCGCCGACGATCGCCTCGCGCGGCACGGCCGCTTCGCCCGCTGCCACGAGCGTCCTCGCGCCGATGCCCGTCAGGAAGATGACGACGTCGAATCCATCCGCGACGAGCGTGCGCACGAACGTGACGGCCGCGTCGTTCGATTCGACGGGCACTTCGCGCACGGCCGGAGCAACCGTCGGTTGTCCGCCGTAGCGCGTGATGAGCGTCGCGATTTCGTCCGCGCGCCGGGCTTCGAGCGCCAGCACGCGCAGGCCGTCGAAGCTCGGCGTCGCGTCAGGCATGGTTCTTCTGGCGCCGCAGTTCGTCGCCGAGGATGACCGCTTCGGCGATCTCCTTCTTCGACTTGCGGCTTTGACGGCTTTGACGCTGAATCGCGAGGTACGCGGCCTCTTCCGTCAATCCGAGCTCGCGCTGCAGGATGCCCTTCGCGCGGTCGATGACCTTGCGCTCCTCGAGCCGCTCGGCGAGTTGCGTGTTCTCGACCTCGAGCCGCGCCAGCTCGATCTCGGCGCCGACGAGCACGCCAATCATCGCGAGCAGTTGGATTTCGCGCTTCGTGTGCTCGTGCGGCTGCCGGTGCTGCAGGTTCAGCACGCCGACGAGCTTGCCGCGGCTCGTGACGGGCACCGACAGGAACGCCTCGTAGCGATCTTCGGGCAGCTCGTTGAACACCTGGAAGCGCTCGTCCTCGAAGGCGTGCGCGTCGATGGCGACGGGTTGCCGATGCGCGGCGACCCAGCCGGTGATGCCCTGGCCCATGCGGAGCGACAAGCGGTCGACGACGTCCGGATGCGGATGCCGCGACGCGCGGAGCACGAGCTCGTCGTCTTCGAGCACGTACAGGAAACACGAATCGCACGAGACGATGCTCGAGACGAACTGGACGACGCGCGCGAGGACCTGGTGCAGCGGGTCCGTGGTCGCGAGGCGGCGGCCGACCTCGTGGAGCGTCTCGATGTCCGATGCGTCCGATGGATGTGCCATGGCAATCAGTCTCCCAAGCTTCTCACGATCGCGGCCGGTCGGGGGAGCGCGCGTCGATAGGCGAACACGCCCGAAAGCCGGGCCGAGGATGACGGCCAATCGCGCTGCCAGCGGCGGCCCAGTTCAAGCAGGATGCCGAGTCCCGCAGCCACGATGACCGCGGCCATCGTGAGGCCCGCGCCGTACGATCCGGTCCACC
>CALFMR010000247.1 GCA_937880585.1 uncultured Acidobacteriota bacterium | reverse complement strand
GGGGACGGCCCTGATCCTTTGGCAGGGGCGCCGCACGGCTTAGAATGAGGCACCCGTGCGCCCCGATCTGTCGGTCGTCATCCCGATTCACAACGAAGCGCCGAACCTCGAGCCGCTGCACCGCGAGCTGACCGAGACGCTCGGCGCCTGGGGACGGCCGTACGAGATCTTGCTCATCGACGACGGCAGCACGGATGGGTCGTTCGAGAAATTGAAGACCATCCAGGCGGGCGACCCGCGCGTGCGCGTCATCCAGTTCCGTCGCAACTTCGGACAGACGGCGGCGTTCGCGGCCGGCTTCGCGGAAGCGCGCGGACGGGTCATCGTCACGTCGGACGGCGACCTGCAGAACGACCCGCGCGACATCCCGGCGCTCGTCGGCGAGCTCGACGAGGGCGGCTTCGACATCGTGTGCGGCTGGCGGAAGGATCGGAAGGACGCGTTCCTCAGCCGGCGGCTGCCATCAATCCTTGCCAACCGGCTCATCTCGTGGGCGACCGGCGTGCGGCTGAACGACTACGGCTGCTCGCTCAAGGCGTTCCGCGCCGAGGTGGTCAAGCCGCTGCGCCTGTACGGCGAGCTGCACCGCTTCCTGCCGGCGCTCGCGAGCGAGATGGGTGTGCGCATCGCGGAACGACCGGTCAACCACCGCGCGCGCGTCCACGGACGATCGAAATACGGCATCTCGCGCACGATCCGCGTCGTGCTCGATCTCGTCACCGTGAAGTTCCTGCTCAGCTACTCGACGCGCCCGCTCCAGATGTTCGGCCTGGTCGGCGGCATCATGAGCGCGCTCGGCGTCGTCCTGCTCGCGTTCATGGCGTTCTCGAACCTGCTCGCGCACCAGGCCCTGACACAGCGGCAAGCGCTCGCGATCTTCGTCGGCGTGTTGTTCGTCTTCACGGGCGTGCAGCTCGTGACGATTGGCCTGCTCGCCGAGATCCAGGCGCGGACCTACCACGAGTCGCAGGGCAAGCCGGTGTACGTCATCCGGCAGATTCTGGAGACGCCGCAGCAGGCGGACTAGAGAAACACGACGCCGCTTCAGCTAGCGCTCGATTCGTGCGCGCGCGTAGGCGGTCGTCGTGCACACGGAGACGTGCTGATCGGCACCCGCGTCCGGCCTGACGCGCGCCGTCGCGGCCACGGGCGTCGCGCCGAGATCCACGCCTAAGTCCAACGGCGCGTCGGGCGTGCGCCAGATTTCCAACCGCGCGACGTGCGGAGCGTCGCGCCACACGCCGTGAAGCGGTGCGGCATCCTCGGCGAAGCTGCTTGCGCGCGCGTACGCGCTGCCGGATGGCGCACGGTCGAAGACATCCCACGAGAACCCGCGCGTCGTCGCCCCCGGCCAATCGACGGGGCGCGCGGCGAAGGGCGCGTCGCTCGCGACGTACAGCACGATCGGCCCGTGCGACGCGGCGTCTCCCGCGACCAGCGCGAACGTGCGAGACGACGTGAGCGCGGGCACCGTGCGCCAGTCGGCCGCGACGCCGTCGCAAGACCCGACGCGACGGACGCGTGCGAGGCCCGGCAAAAGACCGTTCGATAGCGCAAACGCGCGGAGCGGCAGGACACTCGCGGCCGAAGGCAGCGCGAAGACGGCGGCGTCCCGGCGCGCGGCCTCCGCAGCAAGGACGGGGGAATCGCGATCGACCATGCGAAGAGACTTGCCGGTGCGCCGCGAGACGCCATCGAGCGATCGCAAGAGGATGTCGGTCATCGCGTCGTCTCGGACGAGAACGGCTCCGTCCGGCATTGCGCCGAGGACGCGTTGCATCGACTCGCGAGAGAGCGACTCCTGCCCGAACGGCGTCCATTCCGCCGGCACGCGCGGCGCCGGTCGGACGAACGGCAGGCCGGGCAGCAAGGCGAGCAGTAGGACGGCTGCGAGGCGGCCACCGGGCCCGCGGCGGCATTGCCGCAATGTCTCTTCGAGGCCAACGGCTGTCAGCAGCCAGAGCGACACGGCGGCCGGCGCGAGGGCGTCGGCCGTCCGGTCGCTCCACAGCACGGCCGCACTCACGACGACTGCGTACGCGATCGTCATCGCGAGCCGAACGTCACGCCGCAACCAGAGCACGAACGCGCCAAGCGCGGCAAGGGCCAGCGCGTAGATACCCGCCGGCGCGAAAAGATACGTCGACACCGCACCCAGGACGCGTGCAGCGGAGATCGTTTGGCCGGACATCGGCAGCGTGCATGACCACACCGACAGTGACGCGCCGAGCGACGACGGCAGACGAGGCGCAAGCGCGCCCATCGCGAGCGCCAACGCAACCGTGGCCACGGCAACGAGCGCGCCGAGACCTTGCGGACTCCGCGCCCGCATCGATCGGGGAGCGAAAAGACCAACGCCGACGATCGCGATAGCGATGGGGAGCGTTGCGGACGGAAGGAACAGGGCGGTCAGCACCAGGCCGATCCACGTGAGCGCCTGCCATGGCGCGCGCGCCGCGTCGGCGAGCGTGACATCGCCGAACCGCACGAGCGAGAAGAGCGTCAGCGCGGCGAGCGCGGACGCGGCCGGCGCGGCTGGAGCCACGATGGGCGCAAAGCGGGGCAGCAGGCCGAAGGCGATCGCCGCGGAAACGGCCGCCGGCCACGACGCCGTGATCGCGCGCGCCGCAAGCGCGAGTCCGGCAACGGCGACGGCTGTCAGCACGGCGTTCGCATGCAGCCACCAGAGACCGGCGGACGCATCGCGAAACGCGCGAGCGACCAGCGCGCCGATCGCCTCCGCCGCGCTCGCGCACGCCGGCGGCGCCGCGAGTGTCGGCGATTCCCGATGGAGCAGCACGGCCGCCGTACCAGCCGCCACCGCGGCGCCGATCGCCAGGACGCGGTGTCGTGTCATTGTCTGATCTGTCGACGGAGACCGCACGAATCGCGTGCTAGCATACGTGAAACATGCGCGCCGCTTCACGCGTGATCGGCACCATCGCGCGCGCGTGGACCGCCCATCGCGGTCTCGTCCTCGCCCTCGCGGCGGCCGCGGCGCTCGTCTTCGCGCGCAGCTTCGTCTATCTCGCGTACGAACAGTCGTTCTTCGATTCGGACCAGGCCATCTTCGGCCTGATGGCGAAGCACCTCATCGAAGGCCGCGCGTTCCCGCTCTACTGCTACGGCCAGACGTACATGCTCGCGGTGGACGCGTGGGTCGCGGCGCCGTTCTTTCTGCTTCTGGGCCCGTCGGTCATGAGCTGGCACCTGTCGCTCGTGGCGCTCAATCTGGCGACGGTCGTTCTGCTCATCGCGATCTTCTATCGGGCATCGGGACTGACGCCGACGTTCGCGCTTCTCGCGACGCTCGTGCTCGCGTTCACGCCGCCACTCACCGCGGCGTCACTCATCGAAGGCGCGGCGGGTATCGGTCCCGTGCTCTGCGTGCCGATTCTCTGGCTGCTGCGCCGGCGGCCGCTGTGGTTCGGGCTCGTGCTCGCGATCGGATCGCTCTGCCGGCCGTTCACCGCGTACGTCGTGCCGGTCCTGCTCGTGCAACAGGCGTGGGATCGATCGCTCTGGCGGCGCGACACGCTTCGCTTCTGGCTCGTCGCCGCCGCCGTGACGGCCGCGACGATGCAGACCGTCAAAGCGCTCGAGCCGTACTCGGACTTGATGGGCCCCGGCACGCGCGGCGAGCTCATCGGCGGCTACGGCGGATCGCAGGTCGGGACCGTGGCCGATCGCATCGAATTCATTCCGTCGGAGCTGCCGGTCCGCGTCGAGACGATGATCGCCGATGACCTGCCGGGACTCTACGGGCTGAAGCCGATCGACAACGCGATCGCGCGGCAGGGACACACATGGGCGCTGTGGCCGATCATCGTCGCGTGCGGCATCGGGCTCGGCGCGGTGATGCTGACCGCACGCCGACGACGACCGACCCGCCAGCCGAGTGGCGCGGCGGCCGATCGTGCGGG
>CALFMR010000246.1 GCA_937880585.1 uncultured Acidobacteriota bacterium | reverse complement strand
TTTCCATGCGTGGCGGCCTGGCGGCACGACGATCGACGGCACGACTACGGACGGCGCGAGCGAGCTCGAGGTCCGCTGGCCGTGAAGTCCGCGGCCATCGGCTTGTGCGCGGCCGTTGCGCTGACGGTTGGCGTCCACGCGCAGTCGCTCGTTGCCGAAGCCGATCTCACGGCCGGGCGATCGACCGACGGCGCGTCCGCGGGCGGTGTGCAGGCGCGCGTGCTCGGTCCCATCGGCCACGGCTGGCGCATGACGCTCGAAGGGACGTGGGCGGGCACGACCGATGACGACTCGGACGCCTTCGGCGCGGCGTTTCCGTACGACGGCCGGGTCCAGCCGATGGAGGCCTACGTCGAAACCGACGTCCGCGCGCGCGGACCGCTGCTCGCCGTCAAGGCTGGACGCTATCGCGTCCCGTTCGGCATCTCGAGCCGCGCGGACTACGGCTATTCGGGGTTCGTGCGCGCGCCGTTGATCCGCTACGGCGGCAACTTCGCGCTGTCGAACACCGCGCTCGAAGCGGGCGGCGACATCCTGCTCGGCCGGCCGTCGCTGTCAGTCGAGACGAGCGTCGGCACGCCAGTCGACGCCGGCGACGCCACGCGGCCGCACACGGTCGATCTCGTCGTCCGGACGCAAGCCTTCTATCGATCCGTCATCATCGGCGTGAGTTACCTCGACACAAAGCCGAACCCCATCGGGCCGTTCGTCGACGGGCGGACGCGTTTCGGCGGCGTGGACGCGCGGTGGATGCGCGGCGGCATCGAGCTGCGTGGCGAGTGGATCGCCGGGCAACCGTTTGACGGCGTCACGACGACGGGCGGCTATCTCGACGTCATCGCGCATCGCATGTGGATGGGACCGGTCACGGCTGTCGCACGCGTCGAACGGCTCGACTACGACGCGGGCGCGTTCTCGATGCACCCACGGCGCTACACGGCGGGCATGCGGATTCGTGTCGCGCAGCAGCTCGCGATCCAGATAGGTGTTCTTCACCAACCCTCCGGTCTCGCCGATGGACGGACCGTCGCGCTCGACGCCGGACTCACCGAGACCATTCGTTTCTGACTTCTGTGGCCGTGCCTCTCGACCCCCCGTCCGGGATTCCGTGGTACGCGCGCCTCGAAGCGCGCGTGCTGCTCGCCGTCACGCTCATCGCCGGTGTGTCGCTCGCGGTCGTCCTGCTCGTGACGGGGCAGATCGTGACGCGCTCGTCGCTCGACGTGTCGTCGCGCGATCTGCTCGCCGCGCGCGGTGCCTTCGATCGGCTCGTCGAGTCGCGCAAGCAGTCGGCCGCCAAGGCCACGCGGCTCATCGTCGAACTGCCGATCTTCCGGGCGTCGCTCACCGACTCGGCCGTCGCGGCCGATCATGTGACGATCGAAGCCATGGCGCGCGACTACTGCGCGAAGCTCGGTGCCGAGTTGTGCCTCGTCGCGAACTCGCACGGGACCTGGATCGGACGCACCGGTGTTGCCGCGAACGCGCCGGTGCCGGCGTCGCTCCAGGCGCTGGCCACGGCGGCGCAATCCGGTACGTCGGCGAGCGCGCTCGTGACGATCGACGACGCGCTGTATCTGGCGGTGTCGGAGCCGGCGCGATTCACGACGGAAGTCCTCGGTACGTTCACGGCCGGCTATCGGCTCGACGATCGCGCGGCCGCCGAACTGGCGAGCGTGACGAACAGCGAAGTGACGTTCGTCTGCAGCGGCCTCTGCGGCAGCAGCTTGCCGGCCGCCCAGCGCGCTGCGCTTGCGGCCGATCTCGCGCATGCGCCGGCCGCCGTCGGTCTGACCAACGCGGCACCCGCCTTGCGCACGCTCGGCGGCGTCTCCTACGTCGGCGGCCGCTATCGGCTCGAAACGGCCGGCGGTGAGCCCGTGTCGCTCGTGCTCCTGCGCGATTGGACACCGACGGCCGCGGCGCTTCGGCGGATCGATCTCGCCATGCTCGGAACCGCGGCCGTCGTGCTGGTCCTCGGACTGGCTGGCGCATTCGTCTTCAGCCGTCGGTTGACGCAGCCGCTGCGTGATCTGTCGCGCGTGGCCGGTGCCATCGCGGGCGGCCATGACGGCGGGCACGTGACACCGACCGGCCCGATCGAGACGCGTCGCATGGCCGCCGCATTCAACCGCATGACGACGACGACGCAGGCGCTGCGGCAGCGGGAAGAGCAGTTGCGGCAGGCGCAGAAGATGGAAGCCATCGGCCTGCTGGCGGGCGGCGTCGCGCACGATTTCAACAATCTGCTCACCGCGATTCTCGGCTACGCCGACCTGCTCATCGATGGCATGCCGGACGGCGATCCGAAGCGTCGGCCACTCGTCGAGATTCAGAAGGCCGGCCGCACGGCCGCGTCGCTCACGCGTGATCTTCTCGCCTTCAGCCGCAAACAGGTGCTGCAGCCCGTCGTCGTGAGTCTCAACGCGGTCATCGAGCAGACCGACGGCCTCCTGCGGCGGCTCGTGGGGGAGGACGTCGAGATCACGATCGATCTGGATCCGGCGCTGCCGCGCATCCTCGCCGACCCGGCGCAGATCAGCCAAGTGCTCCTGAACCTCGCCGTGAACGCGCGCGACGCGATGCCTGGCGGCGGACGGCTCGCCATCCGCACTCGCGCGCCTCGTGTAGATGCGATGTCCCCGCCAGAGCAGCCGCGCACGATCGAGCTCGCGATCGCGGACACCGGCTGCGGCATGACGGACGCCGTCCGCGCGCGCATCTTCGAGCCGTTCTTCACGACGAAGGGCGTGGGGCGCGGGACCGGACTTGGCCTGGCGACCGTCTACGGCGTCATCGAGCAGAGCGGCGGGCAGATCGAGGTCGAGAGCGCGCCGGGCGCGGGCACGACGTTCGTCATCCGGCTGCCGGCAACCGACGCCGCGGCTCCGGTCGAACGGTCCGCGGTCGCCGACGACGTCCGGCCGGCCGCAACTGAGACGGTGCTGCTGGTCGAGGACAACGACGCCGTCCGCGCAATGGCGCGCGACGCGCTCGCCGGCGACGGCTATCAGGTCATCGAGGCCGCGAACGGCGAACTGGCGATGCGCGCCGCCGAACGCGACCTCGATCGCATCGCGCTCGTGCTCACCGACGTCGTCATGCCGGTCATGGGCGGACGAGAGCTCGTGGCGAAGCTGCGCGCGCTGCGGCCGGAACTGAAGGTGCTGTTCACATCCGGCTACGCGAGCGATCCGGACACCGTTCGCCACGCCCGCGCCTTCGGCGCCGGCTTCATCCAGAAGCCGTTCGTGCCGTCGAGCCTGCGGCGGGCGGTGCGAGAGGCGATAGACAAATTAGAAGTGTGAAGCCAGAAGCGAGAAGGACCGCGACCCCGACACGCGCATAATCACCAAGACGATGATGACCGCGCACTCCGTCCACGCCATCTGGCTCACTGGCCTGTCTGGCGCCGGCAAGACGACGCTCGCGTGTGCGCTGCACGCGGCGCTCGTCGCGCGCGGACGTTCGGCGTGCGTGCTCGATGGCGACGCACTCCGCTGCGGCCTTTGTCAGGATCTTGGGTTCTCGGAGGCCGATCGCGCCGAGAACGTTCGGCGCGTGGGCGAGGTCGCGCGCCTGCTCGTCGACGCGGGCGTCACCGCCATCGTCGCGCTCATTTCGCCTCGCCGAGCGGACCGCGACCGCGTGCGCGGCCTCTTCACGGCCGGACAGTTCGTCGAAGTCTTCGTCGCCGCGCCGCTCTCGATCTGCGAAGCGCGCGACGTCAAGGGCCTCTACGCCCGCGCGCGCCGCGGCGAGCTCGCCGAGTTCACGGGTATCTCGGCTCCGTACGAGCCGCCTCTCGCTCCCGAGATTCGGCTGTGCACGGATGCGGTTGGCGTGGAGGCGTGCGTCGATCTCGTTCTCGCGCACGTCGCCGGAACGACGGGAGCGGTCGGAGCACGGGCTGGAATCGCGGGTACACGGGCCGGCCGCTACGAATGATTGTGGAACCGGATGCGCGGCGGCCGCCCTTGCTTCAATGCGTCACATACTGCCATGCCATGGGTATCCCACGCGTATAGCGATCGCCGGTCCAAGCTTCACGTCGTCATCAAGGCCACCGGGCTGAGATGGCCCGTCTTTCTGAGCCCGACGATCGCCGTCACGAGGCTGGTCGCGAGGATCGCGAGCACCGCCGAGCTCAGCACGATGACGGGAAACGTGTCTTGCCCGTAGAGGAAAGTGCTCACGAGCCGTTCGGCGAGCACCGAGACGCCGGTGCCGATGGCCGCTCCCCAGAGAACCGGCACGAACGTCCGCTTCAGCAGTGCCGAGAGCACTTGTGATGACGAAGCCCCGAGCGCCAGGCGGATCCCGGCCTCTCTCGTGCTTTGCGCGGCGATGCACCCGGCGAGTCCGTACGTTCCCACCAGCGAAATGGCCAGCGCGAGGAGCGCAAGGAGCAGGAGCAGGAACCGTCCCAGCCGTTGAGGCATCAGCATCTGGTCGATTCGCTGGCTGACGCTCTCGACCGATGCGACCGAGAGTCCATTCCGGACCACGGTGCTCGCCAGGGCAGCCGCCATGGTCGCGTCGGATGTCGTCGTGCGGACCATGACACGGAACTGCCCTGACGCTGCGATGGATCCGGCAAGAAACCCATCGTTCTGTGTACGGCTCAGATAGAGCACCGGCCGGTTGTCGTCCCGGAGCGTCCCGAACTTCACATTTCCGGCGACCCCGACGATCGCGTAATCGGATTCCACGTAGTCGTTGTCCGAACGCGTCGCGTAGACCACGCCCAGCCGATGGCCGATGGGATCCGTCGCGCCCCACAGCAGCGAGGCCGCCGCGCGGTTCACGACGGCGACCCGCATCGAGCCTCCGCGGTCTTGCGGCGTGAACCCCCGGCCATGGATCACGGGCTGGCCGAGTGTGCGGAAGTAATCGTTGTCCGCGTAGACCACGTCCAGTGACAGACGGGGATCCGGCGGGGCCCCGTCGACGCGGAGGGTCCTGAGCGTCGCGTCGGTGTTGTCCAACGTGGGCACTCTGCCAATGGCTGCGACGCTGACTTCGGGCAGCGAGCGGACCTGCCGCAGGAGCTGCTCGGCGCGCGCCGGCCCAGCCCGGCGGAGCGTGTTCGGGACCCTGACCGTCACGGCGACGAGATGGTGCTGGTCGAACCCGATGTCGGTGCCGAGCGCGTTGGACATGGTCCGGACGAACAGCGCGGCGAGAAAGACGAGGACGACGCACACCGACACCTGCACGGCCATCAGCACCCGTAGCAGCCGGAACTGACGCAAGTGTGATGGCAGCGAGACGAGTTCCAGGGCGAGATGGCGGCTCGCCGCTCGCGTGGCCGGCGCCAATCCGACGAGCGCTCCCACGACCGCCGTGCAGACGACCGCCGCGGTCAGCGCACGCCAGTCCAGTGAGACGGGCAGATCGCCGATGTCGACGCCACCGGGGAGCGCGAATCGACCGAGCGCGCGAATCAGCAGCGGCGCCACGAGAAACGCGGCCGCGCCGCCCGTGCCGACCAGCAGGCACGCCTCGGCCGCGGCCTCGATCGCCAGTCTCGTGCGGCTCGCGCCGAGCGCGGCACACACGGCCAACTCGCCACGGCGCTCTTCCGTTCGCGCGACGAGCACGCTGGCGAGCCCGGCCATTCCAATCAGGAGGATCAGGCAGACGGTGCCGGCCAGCACCGCCACGAACGTTCGGAGTTGTGATTGCACGCCAGACGGCAGCAGCGTCTGGGTGAGGCCCACCATCCTCCAGTTGGATGTCCCACCCAGGGCCTCGATCCGGGCGCTCGTCTGCTGGACCCTGCCGGGGGTGACCCTGATCACCGTCTCGAATTCTGCCAGCGGCGACACCGGCGAGGGCACGAAGGTCGGCACGGGCCCGGTCGAAACGCCATACGCGCCATCGCTCGGCAGGCCGTCGGCGAGCGCCGACCCGGTCATCAGCGGGAACCACACCGCGGGGCCCGGTTCGCCAACGGAGAGGCCGTGGAACGACGAGGGCAACACGCCGATCACGACGACCGGAGTGCCGTGCACGTCCATCCGCGCGCCGACCGCCGTCGGGCTAGCGGCGAACGCCGACTGCCAGAATTCGTAGCTCAGCAGCGCTACCGGCGTGGCGCCGACGATGTCATCTTCTCGCGTGAAGTCTCGCCCGACGAGCGGCGCGACGCCGAGGATCCGAAGAAAATTTGCCGAGATGAATTGTCCGTCGACCGTGTACTGCGATGGTCCGACCCGCACCGCCATCTGCTGACTCGCATTGTCACGGGCGTCGGTGGCAAACGCGACTTGGATGCCCGGCCCGCTGATTCGCGCGAGATCGCGCGTCGCGACCCACGGCAACGCCGTCAGACGCCATACACCGCCCGTTCGCATGGGCACGGCGCGTTGTACCGTGAAGACGTCTTCAGCGTGCGGAATCGGCAACGGCCTCAGCACGGCACGGTCGATCACGCTGAAGATCGCCACGGCCGCGCCGACGGCCAGGGCCAACGTTCCACCGGCCACCACGACCAGGAGCGGCCGCTTCAGAAGACGCCGTCCCGCATGACGCGTGACACGGACCCACTCGCCGACGATGCGCTCCATGTGCTCCTCCGCGCTCCAATGGGGCCGTACGCGACGTCGAGTGGCCGGAACACACGCCTCCGCGCCACCGCCGACCTGCGGTCCGCGTGATGACTGACACCGCGCGGGCGCCTACGGTTCCTTAACGTTCAGAATCTGATTCGCGGCGACGTTGGTGAGCGTCTGCGTCTTGCCGCTCGGCCAGCGGATCGTGATGCGCGAGGCCGAAGTGGCGGCGCCGAGGCCGATGTGCAGGCGGATGTCGTTGCTGCTGAGGTAACTCGCCACGTTCGTGACTTCGGCCGCTTGACGATGACCGCCCGCTTCGACCGTGACGAGCGCCCCCAGGCCGAAGCGGTTGCTCGTCGTCCCGTGCAGCGCGAGCGTGAGCCAGTGGCGCGGCGGCGCGTCGTTGCGGAGGAGCGCCGGCGGGCGGCCGACGCTCGAGATCACGACGTCGAGGTCGCCGTCGTTGTCGAAGTCCGCCACCGCCAGACCGCGGCCGACGCGCTTGACCTGGAACGCGGGTCCGCTCTGAGCCGACACGTCGCGGAAGCGGCCGCCGATGTTCTCGTACAGTAAGTCCTTCTGGTCGTAACTCGACGAGGGCCGGTACAGCGCGACGTTGTCGACGACGTGGCCGTTCGTCGCGTAGATGTCGAGGTCGCCGTCGTTGTCGTAGTCGAAGAGCTTGGTGCCGAAACCAAGTGGCAGATAACTCGACCGCAGGCCGATCGTCGACGAGACGTCCGCGAACAGGCCGCCGCCCTGGTTCTTGTAGAGCGTGTCCAGCTCATCCTCGAAGTTGGTGACGAAGAGATCCGGCTTCAGGTCGCCGTCGATGTCGCCGCAGTCGACGCCCATGCCCGCCTGCGGCTTGCCGTCGGCGTCGAAGCCGACGCCCGCGCCGTACGCGATGTCGCGGAACGTGCCGTTGCCGTTGTTGTGGTAGAGGAAGTTCCGGACCTGGTCGTTCGCGACGTAAATGTCCGGTCGCCCGTCCGCATCCACGTCGCAGAAGACGACGCCCAGGCCCTTGCCCGACGGATTGGCGATGCCCGCCGCGCGTGAGACGTCGGTGAACGTCCCGTTGCCGTTGTTGCGGAACAGCCGATCCGCCGTCCCGTCGAACATCGTCGGGCTGCAGTACATGCGGTAGCCCGGTTTCTGGAAACCGCAGTACGGGTTATCGGTACGTCGGAAGTTGATGTAGTTGTCGACGTACAGGTCGAGATCGCCGTCGCCGTCGTAATCGAAGAAGCCCGCGCTCGTACTCCACTCAGTCGCGCTGCCTGCCACGCCCGCTTTGGCGGTGACGTCGGTGAACGTCCCGTTGCCGTTGTTGTGGTAGAGCAGGTTGGCGCCGAACGCCGTGACGTAGAGATCAAGGAACCCGTCGTTGTCGTAGTCGCCGACGGCGACGCCGGTCTTGTAGGCCTTCGACGCGGCCGAGCCTGCGATGCCCGCGACGCCGGCTTTGGCCGTGACGTCGGTGAACGTGCCGTCGTGATTGTTGTGATAGAGCGCGTTCGGCGCGCCGGCCGCGCCGTTGACGAAGTAGAGATCCTGATAGCCGTCGTTGTCGTAGTCGAACCAGGCGACGCCCGAGCCGAAGGTCTCGTACATGTACTTGTCAGGCGTGGCGCCCGACTGGTGGACGAACGTGATGCCGGCGGCCTTCGTGACGTCGGTGAACACAGGCGCCGATGCCGGGGCCGCACCGCGGCGCTGTCCGGCGAGGGCGACGGGCGCGAGCACGGCGGCGACGAGGACGAGTGACAGCCGTCCGGTCACTTCGCGCTCCCGGCGGCCGGACGATGGAGGCCGGCGTCGAGCGTCTGGCGATCGGCGGCCGAGAGCGGAGCGCCGAGCGCGGCCGCACGTGTCGCTTCGGCATCGGCATGCGCGTAGTCGCGCTGCCGAAGATAGATCATGGCCAAACCCTGGTGCGCGGCGCCATTGTCGGGCGCGATGTCGATCGCTTTTTGAAACGCCGTGCGCGCGGCGACGAGTTGTCCCTGGCGTAGCCGCAGTCGGCCCCATTCGACGTTCAGATCGGCCTCCACCTGCTGGTAACCCTCGGTCGGCTGCACGGCGTCACCGGCCGGCTTGGCCAGCGTCAACTGCTCGGTCGCCTTCGTCAAAAGACCGCGCGTGCGATACGCCCGGGCGAGCGCGATGTGCGCGTCCGCGCGCGTCGGCGCCATGGTCACGGCGTGTTCGAGAGCGGTCGTTGCATCCGCGGCGCGGCTGGCGTCCAGATACGCGTTGCCCAAACTGAGATAGACGTCCGGCTCCGGCACGTGCGCGGCGGTGACCTGTTCGAGATTCGCGATCGCCTGATCCCGCTCGCCGAGATCGAGCTGGGCGAGGGCCAGGTAATAACGTGCGCGGCTGAACGTCGGATCGCGCGCGAGCGCCTGCCGGTTCAGCTCCGCCGATCGCGTCGGATTGCCGAGGTGACGCTCCGCCTCGCCGAGCACGGCGAGAAACTGCGGCTGCCCGGGCGCCTGCTGCAGGGCGGTTTGCATTTCATCGCGCACGTTCTCGTAGCGACCGAGCCCGAGATACACCTCGGCGAGGAAGAACCGCGCGGGGATGAGATCCGGCTTCAGATCGAGCGCTTCCTGCAGCTCGGCCTTCGATTCGCCGACGAGCTCGGGTTTCCCGAGGCCGCGATAGGCGAGCCCGAGCAGCATGTGCGCTTCGGCGAGATTCGGATCGATGCCGAGAATTGCCTTCAATTCCTGGACGTCGGCCTCGAGGTGTTCGGCGCGGCCGTAGAGATCCGCCTGCACGCGACCGAGGCGCGCGGCAACCGGTTCGGTCGACGTCGCGGCGGCCGGCGTCGCCGGGCGCGGTCCCGCGGAGGGTGTCTGCGCGAACGCAGGCGTGGCGCAGACGATCGCCGCGACGGCAATCGACACGGCGCACGATGGATGGACGGGGAGCCGCATTGTGTGTCGGCGGAGGCGTGTCAATTATAGTGGTATCGTCCTGCTATTCCCGTGACACGCGGCTCCTCCCCTGGCCGTTCGCCCACGCCGGGGCTGCTCATCGGGCTCATCCTGACCCTGGCGGCCGTCGTGGTCTACTCGCGTTCGGTGAACCGCGAGATGACGCGGCTCCGCGCGCCCCAGACCGAGCTCGCCGATCGCAATCGCAAGGATTCGATGCAACTGCTGCGGCTGCAGAACAACCTCAACCTGGAGAGCCGCGCCATGCGCGACAGGCGCGACG
>CALFMR010000245.1 GCA_937880585.1 uncultured Acidobacteriota bacterium | reverse complement strand
GCCTGCTCGGCGGGTGGAGCGGAGCGGCGGCGGCGAGCGTGTTCGACGCCGCCGGATGCCAGACGACGAAAAAGCGTCAATACGCGGACGAGCCGGTGCCGTCCCATCCCACTGGTCGCATCAACAGCCTCGTGACCGCGCGTGGCACCAAGCCGACGCCGTGTACCACTGCCGCGATGGCACTGGCACGCCTGCTGCTCGCGGCCGCCGACGAGTCCGTCATGCCCGCGGCGCAGCAGATTGTGCTCGTGCCGACCGAGAAGGACGTCGTCGCCTGCGTCGACCAGCCGGACGTCGACGTTCCCGGTCCTGGCGACGTGACGGTGCCACCGGTGAACGTCTCTCCAGCCGTCGAACAGACAGTCCGTCCCGTCTATCCGGAAGGGCCACGGCAGCCAGGCACCGAATTCGACTCGTGGATGGTCGCCACCATCGCGCGCACCGGTTGTGTCCGCGCCATCTCGATCACGAGAAGCCCGGGTGCGGCGTTCGACCTCAATGCCATTGACGCGACCTTGCACTGGCGCTTCAAGCCGTTCGTCGTCGGCCAGGCGTCACGCGAGGTCATCGTGACGGTCGTGCAGGAGTTCATCACCAGGAAGTAAGCGCCGTACACGTCGCCGCGATCGCCTACAATGCCCGCCGTGCCTGCGCGCCGGCCCTCCCGCCTGCGGCTCGTCCTGACGCTCGTCGCCGCGTTTCTCTGTCTTTCGTTGTATCCGTCCGCGCAAGCGGGCGCGCCCGATCCGCTGTTCGCCGTCGTCTGTCCGACGACGTCGCGGCGTCCACCGAAGCGGCGCTGCCAGAGCGAGTAGCCGAGCAGCACGGTCGTGGACGTCGGGTCCATGTCTTCGTCGAGCGTGTGGAAGCGACCGAGGTACGGCTTGACGCCAAAGGCCGCGAGCGCCGTTGCCGAGATGCGGTGTCCCCGCAACCGCTCGGCGGCTTCCCCATTCTTGTCGCCCGCCAGACTGACCGAGCGGCCGCCGTCGTAGACGCCGACCGCGTCGAACGACTTGCTGAGGTCGCGCAGCATGAAGTACATCGGCGGCGTGAGTCCCATCCGCGTCGTGGGCCGCCGGCCCGGCGTCATCCTGATCTCGACGAGCCGGTCCGCGTCCGGATACGGCAGCGGCTTGAAGAGCACGGCGTTCATGAAGCTGAACATCAGCGTGTTGGCGCCGATGCCGAGCGCGAGCGAGATGACGGCGACCGCCGTGAAGCCCGGGCTGCCGCCCAGCTTCCGGATCGCCAGCCGCAGATCGCGACCGAGGACTTCGACGAAGGCCATCGCGGGTGCCCCTTTTCGCAGGCGGCGAGATCAGACGTGTGGCTGCGAGGGCGCCATGATAGACCACTACCGGTAAGTTGCGACACGCAGGGCGGGAAGGGCGTATCGCGCGCCAAGCAAGAAGTTCGAAGCCAGAAGTGGTTCTGGCGGTCCGGGACGTCGGCTCGCGCAGACGCGACGCGGGCGCGCCGCGTGTTAGTGCGCGTCGACCGCCGGGGCGTGGCCGTGCGACTTCTTCAGGAGAAAGACGGCCGGGATGACGCAGACGAACGACAGGAGCAGCAGCAGCCACGCGTCGTTGTAGGCCTGCATCGCGGCCTGGCGCATCAACGTCGCGTCGAGCACGGCCAACGCGTGCTGCTGCGCCTCGACAAGCGACATGCCGCGCGCGGCCAGACCAGCGACGATCGACTGGAATCGCTCCTGGAACGCCGGATTGCCGGGATACATGTTCACGACGAGATCCGCGCGGTGATAGGCGATGTGCCGCGTGAGATACGCGCCGAGCGCCGCGATGCCGAAGCTGCCGCCGAGCTGCCGCGCCAGGTTGATGAGCCCTGATGCCTGCTGCGCCTCGTGCGGCTCGAGGTTGCCGAAGGCGGCATGATTGATCGGTGTGAAGAGGAGTCCGAGCGCCGCGCCGCGGATGATGAGCGCGTAGCGCGCGTCCGCCTCGCCCGCCACGGTCGACAGGTGCCCGAGCGACCACATCGCCCACAGCATCAAGCCCATCCCGCACAGGATCAGCACGCGCGCGTCGGCGAGCGGCTTGGCGCCGTTCAGCATCCGGCCGCAGACGAGCGCGAGTACGGCCGTCGCAATCCCGCCGGGCATCATCGCCAGGCCGGTTTCAGTCGGCGTGAAGCCGAGCACGCCCTGCGTGAACAGCGGAAAGATGATGACCCCGCCGTACAGCCCGAAGCCGAGCACGATGAATAGGAAGATCGACGCGAGCAGATCGCGATTGCGCAGCACCTTGAACTGGATG
>CALFMR010000244.1 GCA_937880585.1 uncultured Acidobacteriota bacterium | reverse complement strand
ATCGAAGGAACGCTGTCATGGCAGACAAACGACCAGCACTTGGACGCGGACTGAGCGCGCTCATTCCCGATCGGCCGGCGACTCCGCCGCCCCCTGCGCCGCCTGCAGCCGCTTCAGCGACGGCTGTGCCGACCGCACCGCGCGAGATCGACATCGACCAACTTGTGCCGAACCCGCGCCAGCCGCGCGTGCACATCGACGAGCATCGCCTCGAAGAGTTGGCGCAGTCGATCCGCAGCCACGGCGTGATCCAGCCGATCCTCGTGCGCCCGGTCGACGGCCGCTACGAGATCGTCGCCGGTGAACGCCGCTGGCGCGCGGCGCAGCGCGCGGGCCTCTTGAAGGTGCCGGTCGCCATCCGCGACGTGCCGGACGCGAACCTGTTGCAGGTCGCGCTCATCGAAAATATTCAGCGCGAGGATCTCAATCCCATTGAGGAAGCGCAGGCCTACCGGCGGCTCGTCGATGACCACCAGATGTCGCAGGAGTCGATCGGGACCGCGGTAGGAAAGGACCGCGCGACGGTCGCCAATTACCTGCGCCTCCTTCGCCTGCCCGTCGAAGTGCGCAACGACCTGGCATCGGCCTCGCTCAGCATGGGCCACGCCCGTGCACTCCTGGCGCTGCCAGACGACGCCGCGCAGCGACGAGTCGCGCGTGAAGTCGTCTCTCGCCAGTTGTCCGTGCGCGACACCGAGGCGCTCGTCCGGCGCGAGACGACGCCGGCTCCGCCCGCACCGGCGGCACGGCCCGTGGACCCCAATACCCGGGCCGCCGAGGACCAGCTCAAGGTCGCCCTCGGCACCCGCGTTCGCATCGTCCGCCGGGCGTCTGGCGGGCGGATCGAGATCGAGTTCGCGAACGAAGACGAGCTGCAGCGGCTCTATGAAATGCTGACCGATCGCACCCAATCGGGACCCCGATAAACCGCTCCGGGCCCGGCGCGGTCGTCTTGCCCGTACGCGCGGGCGGATGGTATAAACAAATGTTTTGCCTGGCCGCGAAGGGCGAGGGAGATCGCTCGTTCGGCGCCGGCGGAGTCCCGCGTGCTCAACCCGGATTGGTCCGTCGTCTGGATCGTCATTCTCGTGCTGGCGCTTGCCGCGGTCCTGGATCGATTGATCCTGCGGCCCGTGCTCGACGTCATCAAGCAGCGCGAGGACGCGGTCACGTCGGCGCGACGGCTGGCCGAACAGGCCGCCACCGAGGCGCGGCAGGCGAGTGAGGCCTTCGACCGGCAGACGCAGGACGCGCGCGCCGAGGTCTATCGCCAGATGGATGAGATGCGCGGCGCGGCGCTCGACGAACGGACGGCGCTGCTCGAAGCGACGCGGGCCGAAGCCGATCGCGCCGTGGCCGACGCGCGAGCCGAGCTGGCCCGCGACGTCGACAAGGCGCGCGCCGCGCTCGATGCCGACGCCGCGTCGCTCGCCGACGAGGCCGCCAACCGCATTCTCGGACGGCACGCCTCATAAGCCCGTTCCATCGACGGACACTGAACTGGACATCGTGACTGCACTTCGTTCGACGCTACCGTCCTGCTCTCGTGTGTTCCTGACGGCGCTCCTCGCGCTCGTCGTGACTGCGGCCATTGGCCGGCCGCTGGCCGTCGTCGTTGCGGCGCAGGAGCCTGCGGTCGAACAGGCGGCGGCTGCCTCAGCGGCAGAAGCGCATGGCGCGGAGAGTGAACACGGCTGGATGGCGACCGCCGCCAAGGCCGTCAACTTCGCGCTGCTCGCCGGCGTGCTCGTCTATTTCCTGAAGGGACCGACGGTCCAGTACTTGACCGGCCGGCGCGATACCATCCGCCGCGACCTCCTCGAGGCGCAGACGCTACGAGAGACGGCGCAGGCCGAGTTGACGCGCGTTCGCGCGGAGCTCGCGGCGCTGCCAGCCGAGCTCGACGCACTGCGGGCGCGCGGCCGTGAGGAACTCGCGCTCGAGCAGGCGCGCATGAAGGAAGCCGCGGCCCGTGAACGTGAGCACGTGCTCGCGCGCACGCGCGGTGGCATCGAGCTGCAAGCGCGTCTGGCGCGCCGCGAGCTCGTCGAGTACACCGCGGATCTCGCGACGCGCCTCGCGCGCACGCGGATCGAGAGCACGATGACGCCAGACGATCAGGAGCGGCTGCTCGATCGCTATACGGCCGGGGTGCGCGCATGAGTGGACGCGGCGCCGCCCGCCAGTACGCGACCGGCCTGCTCACGGCCGCGCGCGAGGACGGTCATCTCGAGGTGATTGCCCGCGACCTCGCGGCGTTCGCCTCGCTCGTAGCCGCGCATCCGAATCTCGCGCGCGTGTTCCGCGAGCCGGCCGTGCCGATCGCGCAGAAGCGTGCGGTGCTCGACGCGGTCATCGCGGCGGCCGGCGGCGTACGGCCCGAAGTGGAGCGTCTGCTGCGGCTCCTCGCCGATCGCGATCGTCTGTCGCTCATCGGCGAGGTCGCCGACGCGTTCACCGCGCGAGCCGGCGAGGCGTCGCGCCAGATCCCCGCCGAGGTCGTCACGGCCGTGCCGCTCGACGCCGCGCGGCAGCAGGCGCTCGCCGACGCGCTCGGCCGCGCGGTCGGCCGTCCGGTGATAGTTGAAGCGCGCGTCGATCCCGCCATCGTCGGCGGGGTCGTCGCCAAGGTCGGCAGCCTGGTGTTCGACGGCAGCGTCACGCGCCAGCTCGACCGGCTGCGCGAGCGGCTGCGCGCCGACGCCTGACGAAAAGCGCGCGAGTCGAATCAGGATTCGGACAGGAACCCGAGGACAGAGTCACGATGCAGATCAACGCCGACGACATCTCCAAGATCATTCGTGAGCACATCGGCCAGTACGCGGCCGACGTCGACGTGGCCGAAGTGGGCACCGTGATGTCGGTGGGCGATGGCATCGCGCGGCTCTCGGGCATCGAGCGCGCCATGGCGGGCGAGATGATCGAGTTCCCGCACGGGCTCTTCGGTATCGCGCTCAACCTCGAAGAAGACAGCGTCGGCGCGGTGCTGCTCGGCCACTCGACGGACATCAAGGAAGGCGACACCGTCAAGCGCACCGGGCGCATCATTTCGGTGCCGGTGGGCGAGGAGCTCGTCGGTCGCGTCGTGAACGCGCTCGGCCAGCCCGTCGACGGCAAGGGCCCGCTCACGGCCAAGCAGTTCATGCCGATCGAGCGCCTCGCGCCGGGCGTCGTCGATCGCCAGCCCGTCAAGGAGCCGCTGCAGACCGGACTCAAGGCCATCGACGGCATGGTGCCCATCGGCCGCGGCCAGCGCGAGCTCATCATCGGCGACCGGCAGACGGGCAAGACGGCCGTGGCCGTCGACGCGATCATCAATCAGAAGGGCCTGGGCGTCATCTGCATCTACAACGCGATCGGGCAGAAGCAGTCGACGATCGCGCAGGTGGTCAAGACGCTCGAAGAGGCCGGCGCGATGGAGTACACGATCGTCGTCGCGGCCGCCGCATCCGATCCCGCGCCGCTGCTCTACATCAGCCCGTACTCGGCGTGCACGATCGGCGAGTACTTCCGCGACACGAGCCGCCACGCGCTCTGCATCTACGACGACCTCTCGAAGCACGCGCAGGCCTACCGCGAGATTTCGCTGCTCCTGCGCCGGCCGCCGGGCCGCGAGGCGTACCCGGGCGACGTCTTCTACCTGCACTCGCGTCTGCTCGAGCGCGCGGCGAAGCTGAAGAAGGAGATTGGCGGCGGCTCGCTCACCGCGCTGCCGATCATCGAGACGCAGGCCGGCGACCTGTCGGCGTACATCCCGACCAACGTCATCTCGATCACGGACGGCCAGATCTTCCTCGAGGCGGATCTCTTCAACCAGGGCATCCGGCCGGCCATCAACGTCGGGAACTCGGTGTCACGCGTCGGTGGCTCGGCGCAGATCAAGGCCATGCGCCAGGTGGCCGGCTCGCTGCGACTCGATCTCGCGCAGTACCGCGAGCTCGCGGCGTTCGCGCAGTTCGGCAGCGATCTCGATCCGGGCACGCAGCGCCAGCTCAACCGCGGCAAGCGCCTCACCGAGATCCTGAAGCAGCCGCAGTATCGGCCGTTGCCGGTCGAGAAGCAGGTCGCCATTCTTTTCGCGGCGACCAACGGCTATCTCGACGAGGTCGCGGTCGAGCGGCTTCGGCCGTACGAAGACGGACTCTACGTGTTCCTCGACACGCGACACCCCGGCGTGCTCGCGGCCATCTCCGAGAAGAAGATCCTCGATGACGACGTGAAGCGCGCGCTGGCGGCAGCGCTCGAGGAGTACGGTCGTGACTTCAAGGCGAAGGCCGCCTGAGCCATGCCGTCACTGATTGACATGCGCCGGCGCATCCGCGCCGTGAAGTCGACGCAGCAGATCACGAAGGCCATGAAGATGGTGGCCGCGTCCAAGCTGCGGCGCGCGCAGGAGCGCGTCATCGCGACGCGGCCGTTCGCCGGCCAGGCGCGTCACGTGCTGGCGAGCATCGCCTCGCGCGTCGACGAGCACGCGCATCCGCTGCTCGCGCGACGCACCGGCGGCGCGACGCTTCTCATCGTCGTCACGTCGGACCGCGGACTCTGCGGCAGCTTCAACACGAACGTCGTCAAAGCCGGCGGCGCGTTCCTGGCGGAGCACGCGGGGCGCGCGGTGTGGCTCGGTCTCGTCGGACGGAAGGGCCGCGACTTCTTCGCGCGGCGGGGAATTCCGATCCGCTTCGAACACGTGAACCTGCCGAAGGCGATCTCGTTCGCCGACGCGGAGGCGATTGCCGCGCCGGCCGTCGCGGATTTCGTCGAAGGCCGCGTCGACAACGTCTGGATGGTCTACAACGAGTTCAAGTCCGTCATCCAGCAGAAGGTCGTCGTCGAGCCGCTCCTGCCGCTCACCTCGGTGTCCGCGGCCGAGGAGGCCGAGGCGGCCGGCACGGACTATCTCTACGAGCCGTCGCCCGAGCGCATCCTCGACGTGCTGCTCGGCCAGCTCGTGGAGGCGCAGGTGATGCGCGCGCTCGTCGAGCCGAACGCGGCGTTCTTCGCCGCGCAGATGACGGCGATGGACGCCGCCACGCGCAACTCGTCGGAGATGATCGACAGCCTCACGCTGTACATGAGCAAGCTGCGGCAGGCCGCCATCACGCGCGAGATCATCGAGGTGGTCTCGGGCGCTCAGGCGCAATAGCGCCGCGCCGGACGGTCGACGTCAGATTCCCGCCGGCGCGCGCGCCGCGGATTCGGAGAGAGACACATGCCAGTTGCCGAAGCCGTGAAGATCGGAAAGGTCGTCCAGGTCATCGGACCCGTCGTCGACCTCGAATTCGAGAGCGGACACCTGCCGCTCATCTACAACGCCGTGCGCGTGTCGGGCCAGGCCGGGTCGGAGCCGATCGACATCATCGTCGAGGTGCAGCAGCACCTGGGCGAGAACCGCGTGCGCACGGTGGCGATGAAGCCGACCGACGGCCTGCAGCGCGGCATGGCGGCCGAGGATCTCGGGACGCAGATCACCGTGCCGGTTGGCCCGGCGACGCTCGGCCGGGTGTTGAACGTGCTCGGCGAGCCCGTCGACTTCCCGGACCGTCCGGTCGAGGCCAAGGAGCGCTGGCCCATCCATCGCGAAGCGCCGAGCCTCGAGGATCAGGCGACCGAGCTGAAGATGTTCGAGACCGGCATCAAGGTCATCGACCTGCTCGAGCCGTACCTGCAGGGCGGCAAGATCGGGTTGTTCGGCGGCGCGGGCGT
>CALFMR010000243.1 GCA_937880585.1 uncultured Acidobacteriota bacterium | reverse complement strand
AACGGGCCGTTCCGCTTCCCCGTCCAGATCGTTCTGCGTCCCGATCACACGTTCCGCGGTTATGCGGGCCAGATTCTGTCCGGCACGGTGCGTGTCGGCGACACCATCACGGCCTGGCCGTCGGTCCGCTCCTCGCGCGTCCGCCGCATCGTGACGTTCGACGGCGACCTGGACGTGGCGTTCGCGCCGATGTCGGTGACGCTCGTGCTCGAGGACGAGCTCGACATCAGCCGCGGCGACGTGCTCGTCGACAGCCACATCGAGCTCGGCCGCCGCTTCGCCGCCGACATGGTCTGGATGGACGAACGGCCGCTCGAGCCGCATCGGCTCTACGTGCTGAAACACGCGTCGGGCACGACGACGGCGACCGTGGACCGGCGGCTGATCCTGAACGATATCGACCAGGTCGTGGTCGAGACGTCGCGCGCGCTCATCTTCGATCGCTACCGTGACCAGCGCGGCACGGGCGCGTTCATCCTGATCGAGCCGACGACGAACTTCACGGCCGGCGCAGGGATGATCGCCGAGCATCTGCCCGACCAGGCACCGGATCGCCATCCAGGCGCCGCCGAGCGCCTCGTCCGTCTGGCGCGAACCTCGGCCTCGGAAGGCGAAGCCATCGAGGCCGTCCGCCGGGCGCTGGAAGAAATGCTGACGTAGGGCCTTCTTCGTGGAGCCCTGGGCCTTCAGGCCCAGGGAGCGTGAGTCATCTTTTTTTGCAGCGCGGGGCCCCACCCCCGCGCCTGCGGCGCTTCGGCTCTCACTACGTTCGGAGCCTCGCTCAAGTCCTTTCCCTCCCTGGCCGATTGCAGATGTTGTGCAGGACCTCATCGAACTGGAACTGCGCCGTCCGGACGCACAGGATGCCGACGCCGGCTATTGGTCGCCGTTCGTTCAGAACCTCCTGCGTGTCATCTGCGTCGTCACGGCCGACGCGACATCACCCGAAATCAACCGGCTGCGCGCGCGGCTTGTCGAACACCGCCGTCAGCTGAGCCACCCCCTTCATCCGCAGGAAGCCCGCAGCGTCACCGCGGCCTGCGTCCGCGACTGCGAACACTACCTGCAGCAAACCCGGCACGACCACTCGGCGCGCGAAGCGGAGCTCGCCGATCTGGTCGCCATCCTGCGTGAAGCGGCGGCGCGGCTCGTCGGCGACTCGGTCGACTTTCACGCCACGCTACTCAAGGGCGCGACGCGCCTGCACGCGCTGCGCGAGCTCGACGACATCCGCGAGCTGAAGCGCCAGCTCACCGACGAAGTCGCGTCGCTCGAGCAGGCGGTCGCCGACAAGCGAAAACGCGATGAAGATGCCATCGCCGCGCTCTCCGAGCGCATCGACACGCTGCAGTCCGACCTCGAGCGCGCGGAAGCGCAAGCCTCGATCGACCCGCTGACGAAGGTCGCCAACCGCGGCGGCTTCGATCGCGTCCTGACGCGCACGGTCGCGACGGCGCGCGCCAACGGCGTCGCGCTGTCGCTTGCGATGCTGGACGTCGATCACTTCAAGCAGGTCAATGACACGCACGGCCACCAGGTGGGCGATCGCGTGCTGCTCTGCACGGCCGAATGGCTGCGCGGCGCGGTGCGGCACACGGATTTCGTCGCGCGGTACGGCGGTGAGGAGTTCGCGGTGCTGCTCTACGACGCGGACCTCGCGCAGGCCGAGACGCGGTTCCAGCGCGTCATCGAGTCCATCGCGGGCCGCAGCTACGAGTACGACGACCACGGCACGCCGCGCGTCGTCCGCTTCACCGTGAGCTGCGGTCTGGCCGAGCTCACGTCGCAGGACAGCGATCAGGATCTCGTGCAGCGCGCCGACCAAGCGCTCTACGACGCCAAGCGCAAGGGCCGCAACCGCGTCGTCTGCCGCCGCCCGTCACGGCTGGGGCGGCTGTTGCATCTGAGCTGAAGGACACCCGGCGTTGCTGGGACGGCGGCACGCCCCCTCGCGGCGCGCGTCCCGCCGTCCTATCGCGGAATCTTCCCTTCGCGCACCGCGGCTTCGAGCGCCGCGGCGACCTGGCTGCGGACGACGATCGAGACGCGGCGGTTGCGGGGGTCCAGGGGGTCGTTGGCGATGCGCAGTTCCGTATCGGCGTAACCGCGCACGGCGCGAAGCTGGCCCTTGCGCAATCCGGACGTCACCATCACCCGTCGCGCAGCATTGGCGCGATCGGCCGAGAGCTCCCAGTTGCCAAACCGCTCCCCGCCCGCGTATTGCCGGCTGTCGGTGTGGCCCTCGATGACGACGTCGTTCTCGAGCTTGCCGATCTCCTGCGCGATCGTCGTGAGAATGCGCTCGCTCTCGCCGCGCAGTACGCTGCTGCCGTTGTCGAAGAAGCTCGATCCCGACTTGTCGACGAGCTCGATGCGCAGGCCCTCGGCCGTGATCGTCACTTCCACCTGATCGCGCAGCGAGGCGAATTCCGGCGTGTTCAGCAGTTTCTGTCTGATGTGTTCGGCGGCGCCGACGAGCGCGCGCTGCTCGGCCTCCAGCATGCCCTCGGGCCGCCGGCTGAGCACCGTCAACCCGTCGCTGTCGATGCCGCCGCGGCCGCTCGCGAGAATGCTGTTCGACCGCTCGTTCGGCAGAAGCCCCGGATCCTGGAAGTAGCCGGCGACGGCCTGGCGGATGCGGCTGTCCTGCGCGGCCAGCCACATGACCAGAAAGAACGCCATCATCGCGGTCACGAAATCCGCGTAGGCGACCTTCCACGCGCCGCCGCGATGCGCCTGATGGGCCTTGTGCCGCCGGACGACGATGACGGTGTGGTCCTGGCCGGGCTTGCTCATGCCGCCGCCTGCTGCTGCTCACCCCGCGCACCGCGACAGAGTTGCTCGGTCTCTTCGAACGAGGGCCGCACTTCATCGGGAATCGCGCGCCGCGCGAACTCGACGGCAATCGCCGGCGCAAAGCCCTTGTGCAGCGCGAGCAGGCCGGCCTTGATCGTCTGATCGATGTTCAGTTCCTCGCCGACGCGGTGCTCGAGGCTCGACGCGAGCGGCTGCGCGAAGCCGTACGAGAGCAGGATGCCGAGGAACGTCCCGACGAGCGCCGCGCCCACCTTGTGCCCGATCTCGGTGACCGGCCCGTCGATCGCCTGCATCGTGATGACGACGCCGAGCACGGCCGCGACGATGCCGAAGCCCGGCAGCGCGTCGCCGACCTTGGTCAGCATGCTCGCTGGCTGAAGGGCTTCCCGCTGCCGGATCTCGAGGTCCTCATACATCAGGTGATCGAAGTCGTGCGGCGAGATGCCGCCGACGATGATGACGCGCGCCGAGTCGGCGAGGAACGCCACCGACGCCGCGCGCGCGAGAAACCGTGGATAGCGCGCGAAGATCGTGCTCTCGCGCGGGTTGTCGAGGTGCGGCTCGAGTGCCATCACGCCCGTGGACTGCGCCACGCGGAAGAGCTGATACAGCATGACGAGCACGTCCGCGTAGTCCTGGCGTGTGGGCGAGGGCGTCAGCAACCGCTGGATCTGCCCGAGCATCGCCCGCAGGACGGCCATGGGCGTGCTGACGAGCAGCATGCCGGCCGCCGCACCGCCGATGATCGCGAACTCGCCGGGCTGGAACAGCAGGGCCAGATGCCCGCCTTCCCACAGATATCCCCCGGCCACCGCCGCGATGACGACGATGAGCCCTCCGATCACCAGCATGTCGATACCCCGAGTGTTGCGTTCATGTTCGAGCCAGCGCCGGGGCGCCGGCCCGCCGGGCCGCTGGAGTGCCCTTCGACACGGGTGCAATCGGCCGCGGGGACTCGATCTTGAACGGAACGGCTCAGACAGGCACGCGCCTTGCTCTTTCGTGCGCGTCGAACCACCGATGATTGCAGATCCGTGCGATTCCGGCTCGTCATGCCGACGGCCGGCCGTCGATCGTTGCCGGTTCGTCGATGGACCGTCACGTTGGAGGCCGCGATCGTCGCGCTGACGCCCCATGACGCATTCCCCGATCGCCTCGACGCCGGCTGTCGCGACGCCGCGGCCGACCAAGGTCGAACGCGCGCGTCACGCGCGGGAGCGGCCGAAGCTCCAGCCGAAGGCGAACCAAGGCCGCGCGGAAGTCCCGGCGGGCCGCTACGTGCTGCACACGTTGACCAACGCGACGCGACTGGCGCGCGAAGGCGACGCTGGCGCGCTGGCAAAACGCGCCACGGGCGTGCCGGCCGTGATTGTCGCCGCGGGACCGTCGCTCGACGTGAACGTCGTCGACCTGGCGGTGGTGCGCGACCGCGCGCTCGTCATCGCGTGCGATACGGCGGCACAACCACTCATCTGGCACGGCCTCGAACCGGATCTCATCGTCGCGACCGATTCGAGCCACGCGAACGCCCGGCATCTGTCAGCGATCGGCCCGACGCGAAGCTGGCTCGTCGGCGAAGGGAGCCTGCACCCATCAGCCTTCACGCACTTCCATCGGCGGACGTTCGCGTTCAAGGTGGCGAATCATCAGCCGTGGCCGTGGCTCGAGTTGGTCGGTCTCACGCGCGCGACGCTCGAGACGTGGGGATCGGTCGTCACGTCCGCGCTCTCGCTCGCGCTCGCCATGGGGTGCGATCCGATCGCGTTCATCGGCGCGGATTTCGCCTTCACGGGCGGACGGCCGTACTGCCGCGGCACGGCCATCGAGTCGCAATGGTCGACCTGGATCGCCGGCGGCTCCACGCTCGACGCGATCTGGCAAGGCGAGGTCGAACGTTGGCCGGCGGCGACGGCCTTGGACGTCTCCGGGCAGCCGGTTCGGACGGCCGCGCACTTGATGGCATTCCGCGACTGGATGGTCGAGCGCGTGGCCGCGCATCGGTCGCGCCGGTTCGTCAACGCCACAGGTGCGGGATTGCTGCACGGGCCGGGGATCGAGCAGACGCGCCTGTCTGAACTGCTCGCCGGCACCGCGCGGGTCGAGACCGCGGCGCTCAGCGCGCACCTGCATCGCGCGCACGACTCGTCGTCTGGGGATCTCGGACGGTTGCTCGACGGCGTGTCCGCGGTCTTGGCCGATCCAACCCACGAAGCACGCCGGCAATGGAGTTCGTTCGCCGGATCGACGCTGACGGACGCCGCCGTGGACGCCGCCTTGCGATCGCCCGATCACGAAGCCTGGACCATTGGGCGCGCGCTGGCGCTTGTCAGGTAACTTCCGCTACGGCGCCGGATCCGGTGCTTCGATCCGCGACGCGGCGACGTCGAGGACGACGATGTCGACGCGCCGGTTGCGCGCGCGGAGATCGGGTGACGTATTCGGCACGCGCGGGTGGTACTCGCCGTAGCCGGCCGCCGACAGCCGCGCGGGGTCGAGCCCGCCCTGCTCGACGAGAAACTGCACGACGCGCGTCGCGCGCGCGGTCGAGAGCTCCCAGTTCGACGCGAACAGCGGCGTGTGAATCGGCACGTTGTCGGTGTGGCCTTCGACGCGGATGAGGTTCGTCACGCGCCCGAGCGCGTTGGCCAGCGTCAGCAGCACGCGGCGCGCCGACGACTGCAGTTCTGCACGGCCGGGCGCGAACGATCCGGTTTCAGCGAGCGACAGCACGAGCCCGCGACTGTTCGTCGTCAGGTCGAGGCCGGCCGACGCTGGCTCGTCGGCGACGAGCTCGCGCAGCTCGTGTTCGACCGGAGACTCGACCGGCGGTGCCGGTGGCGGCGGCGCGGGAGGCGGCGGGGGATCCGGCAGGCGAATGTCCGCGGGCGATGCGGCCGGCGCTGGCGGCGGCACCGACGCCGCACTCATCGCCTGCGCGGCGTACAAGCTGGCGAAGCACGCGAAGAGCAGCGTGACGATGTCCGCGTAGCCGAAGAGCCAGCGATCGCTCGATGCCCGGATCGACCGAACCGGCGCGGGCGAGGACTGGCGCTTCACGCGGCCTCGGCGAACGCGCCGCCGCGCTTACGGAGATAGCCCGCCAACCGTTCTTCGACGACGCCCGGTGACGCGCCGTCGTGCAGCGCGAGCACGCCGTCGATCACGAGCTCCCGTCGCAGCGCGTCGAGCCGCGCCCGCGCGCGCAGCCGTGTGGCGAGCGGCAGGAACAGGAGATTCGCGAGGCCGACGCCGTACAGCGTCGCCACGAACGCGGCGGCAATGCCGGGGCCGACCGCCGATGCCGAGAAGTGCTCCATGACGCGCATGAGCCCGAGCACTGCGCCGACGATGCCCAGCGTCGGCGCATAGCCGGCGGCCGCTTCGAACACCTGCGCGCGTTCTTCCTCACGCTCGGCGCACACGCGCGCCTCGAGATCGAGCGCTTCGCGGACGACTTCCACCGACATGCCGCTCGCGAGCAGCGTGAGCGCGCGCGCCAGAAACGCGTCGCCCGCGCGGGCCGCGTCGTCTTCAATCACCATCAGGCCGCGTTGGCGCGCCTTCCGTGCGTAGCCCATGAACGCCGGCACGAGCCCTTCGATGGGCTCCGGACGCCGGCGCACGAGATCGATGACCGCCATGGCCGCGGCGCGGAGCGCGCCCGACGAGAAGCTCACGACGAGCGCCGCGAACGTGCCCCCGAATACCACGACCAGAGCTTCGGCCTGCACGAACGTCCGCAGACTGCCGCCCGTCGCCACGTGCGCCCAGGCGACAACGCCCAGCCCCGCGGCGACTCCCATCACGCTGAGCCATCCACTGTTGCGATGCATCATGCTCCCCGCTGCGTGCGATGTGTGCCGATCGATCCGACGAGCAGCGCGTCGGCCACGCGAATGACGTCCGGCAGCCGCGGCAGTTCGTCGGCGAGATCCGGACTATCGAGAATCGTGCGGACGAACGCGAGGTCCTCCGCGGTGTCGACCGTGAGACGCAGACCCGGCCGGCGGCGATCGCCGGGGGCCATGGCGCGCAGCGCGCGGAACCGCGTGTCGCGCCTGATGAACGACGTCACGTGCTCGCGGTCGTAGGGATCCTGGATGAGCGTGGCCGAGCGTTCGAGCGCTGCCACGCGGACGACTTCGACCGCCGCGCCAATCGGTAGCCCGCGCTCGACGACGTGATCGGCCGGCACGTTGCGCCAGACTTCGAGCGCGCGCGCGGGCGCCTCGGGATCGACGAGCGGGTTGTCGGCCGTCGCGCGCACGATCGTCGTCAAGCCGAACGCGGCCGCCGCGCCCAGGAATCGCGACAGCACGTCGTCCTCGGCGCCGCGAAAGACATCGATGCCCATCCGCCGCGCCTCGTGGGCGACGGCGTCGTCGTCGGATCGTTCGGTCGTCGCGACGATGACGCGCAATCCGCCCGTGCGCAGACGCAGGATCGCGTGCTCGAGCAGCGTGCGGCCGCGCAGTCGCGCGAGCACCTTGCCCGGCAGCCGCCGCGATCCCGTCCTCGCCTGGAGCACGATGGCGGTGTCGTCCATCACGCCACCTCCGCAATCGATCGCGTGCTCGCGTTCGAAAAGCCGACGAGATCGCCGGCGACGAACACGGACGCTTCGTAACTCGTGAGCCAGAGGTCGTGCTGGAACCGCCCGATCGACGGCGTCACGCGGCGTCCGCGCGCGAGATCGACGAGCAGCCGCGGAAAGTCGGCACCCGCGGCAATCGTCAGGCCGATGCCGCCCGAGAACCGCGGGTTGATCTCGAAGACGACCGGCCGGCCGTCGACGACGCGGCACTGGATGTTGACGGCGCCGGCGAATCGCATCGCGTGCGCGCAGGCGACGCCCAGATCGACGAGACGTGCGTCGCGCACCGTCCGCCCGCGATCGACGACGCCCGCGCGGATGACGACGCGCTCGCGCGGCACGACCGACAGCGGCTCGCCAGCGAAGTCGCAGAGGACGTCGATCGTGAATTCCGGGCCGTCGAGGTACGTCTGCACGACAGGGTCCGGCACGTACTCGAGGAAGAAGTCCAGCTCGCGCCAGTTGCGAATCGGGAATGCGCCCACGCCGCCGCGTCCGACGCGCGGCTTGATGAAGAGCGGAAAGATCGGATCGGCCGGCAGCTCGGCCGGCAGACAGGTGGCCGCCGCCGCGACGCCGCGATCCGAGAGCGCGCGGCACGTGACACGCTTGTCGTCGCACGCCATCGTCGTCGCGGCCGGCGAGACCGCGATGCGGACGCCTTCGGCACGGAAGCGATCGACGGCGCGTGCAAAGAGCGACAGCTCATCGTCAATCGTCGGGATGACGAGACCGATCGCCTCCGCGCGGCAGATGTCGGCAATCGCGTCGAGATAGGACGGATCGGTCGAGAGTGGGACCGCGTACGACCGGTCGGCGACGTAGACGGTCGGCGACAGGGGGTTGACGTCGGCGACGACGACCGACCCGCCGCCGGTGGCCGCGAGCGCGCGCTGAAACGCCTGGACGAGCGCGACGCGGCGCGATCCGGCCGTGATGAGCACGTTAAGCGACACGATTGGTCTCCAGGAGCGACAGCGGCTCGAAGTGGCGCGCGGTGAGCGGCTCGCCGCGTCCGATCGGACGCGTGAGCCGAACGCCGCAGACGAACGGCAGGTCGGACGGCGGCATCCCGCCCGCCGGACGAAGCGCGATGAGATCGGAGGCGGCCACGAGCGTGCCAGCCGCGAGATCGCGCGCCGCGCACAGCGACCGGCGGCTCGCGGGGCGATTGACGGCTTCCGCTTCGAGACACGCCTTGCGGCCCGATCCAAGCGCGAGCCACGCCCGGCGCGCGGCCGTGAGCGCCGCGGCCAGCTCGGCGGGCGTGCTCGACACGGCCGCATCAATCGCCTCGCCGCTCGCGTCCGCGACGAGGTGCCGTTCGTAGAGCGCGGCGCCGAGCGCGACGGCAATCGGAAATGCAAACGCGTCGTCGCCGTGATCCGACAGGCCGACGGGCACGCGGCACACGTCGGCCAGCGTTTGAATCGCGCGCAGGTTCTCGCTGCCGCGCGGTACGGGATAGGCGGAGACGCAGTGCAGGAGCGCGACGTCCCGCGCGCCGGCCGCGCGCGCGACGTCGACCGCGTGCCGCGCTTCGGCGGCCGTCGACATGCCGGTCGAGATGACGAGCGGCTTGCCCGTGGCGGCCGCGCGCGCGATGAGCTGATCCCAGGTCAGGTCGCCGCTCGCGATCTTGTACGCGTCGACGCCGACGCGATCGAGCAGGTCGACGGCGCGTTCGGAGAAGGGCGTCGAGAGCACGCGCAGTCCAAGGCTGCGCGCACGCTCAATGACCTGACGGTGCGCGGCTTCGTCGAGCTCGAAGGTCTGGAAAAAGTCGATCATCGAGCCGGCGGGCACGTGCGCGGGCGCGGGACAGCCGGGCGCGACGAGCTCGCGCGCCTCGAACGTCTGCAGCTTGATCGCGTGCGCACCGGCGTCCGCGGCCGCGTCAACGAGCGCCAGCGCGCGCCCCGTCGATCCGTGGTGGTTCAGGCCGATCTCGGCGATGACGAACGGCGGCACGTCGGCCGCGATGCGGCGGCCGGCGATGGTGATGGCAGGGGTCTCACGCGGCATGGCGGGCCATGGCCTCCTCGACGAGCGTGTGCGCCAGCGCCGGTACCGACGACAGGCGATCGATCGCGGCCGAGGCGCGCGTCGGCGCATCGGTCGGCGTCCACACGCGGCAGTGCACGGGCACCAGACCCGCGCCAGCCGCGCCGGCAATGTCCGCGGCTTCGTCGTCGCCGACGAAGATCGTGTGGCGGGCGGGCACGCCGAGCCGGCGCAGCACCTCCCCGAACGGTTCCGGGTCGGGCTTCCCTGCGCCCGATCCGTGCTGGACGGCATAGACAATCGTGTCGACGTAGCGCGCGACGCCGAGCGCCGCGACCTTGCGCGCCTGCAGCGCGCGAGGTCCGTTCGTCAACACGCCCAGCCGCCAGCCCTGCGCGCGGAGCGCCGAGAGCGTGCGGACCGAGGCGAGCGGCAGCCGGAAGCACGGCTGGTGATCGCGAACGATGCCGACGAGCGTCGGCAGCAGGCCCGCCGGAATGCCGAACGTCTCGATGCACACCTGGAGCTCGCGCCCGCGATCGGGTCCGCGCGCGGCGCGCGCGAGGAGCCGCAGCACACGCCGCCGGTCGAGCCGTGACGTGCGCGCGAGGTGCGCCGCGACGGCGGCGAATCCGCTGAGGACGAAGTGACGATAGGGATAGAGCGTGTCGTCGAGGTCGAAGACGACGGCGCGGCGATCAGGCAGCATGGTCGCACCCTCCCGCCAGGCGCGTGGCGCCAAGCTGACGCAGACGATCGGCGACGCGGATGGCGCCGCGGCCATCGACGATCGCGCCGCCCGCGTGTCCGAGTGCGGCCGCTTCAGCGGGCGCGGCGATCAATCGCGCGACGGCGGCCGCGGCGCGGCTGATCGTCCGCGCGCGGCTCGGCGCGCTCGCGTCGACGATCGCGCCCGCGTCGGCAAACGCGCGCGTCGTCAAGCGCTGCGCCGGCGTGACCGCGACGGCCACACTCGGCGCGGCGAGCGCACAGGCTTCATAAAGCGTGAGCCCGCCAGCAACAACGGCGACGCCGGCCGTGGCGAGCGATGCGTGCAGGCGCCCGGCGGGAATCCAGCGGCCGCGCGGACCAAGCGCCGGGAGCCGTCCGGCCACGAAGCCCGGCGCGACCTCGACGACGGCGTTGGGCGCACGCCGGGCGATCGCATCAGCGAGCTCGACGCCCATCGCTCGCACATACGCACCGCCGCCAAGGGCGACGACGATGCGCGAGCCGTCGCGGCCGGCGGCCGCAGCGCGGCGGTCGGCCAGCGAGGGATCGAGGATGGCGAAGTCCGGCCCCTGCAGATCGGCCGGCGCACTGCCTGGCCGCATCGTGATGCTGCCGTCGATCGTCAGATCCGCCCGCAAGTTGAGCAGGCCGAGATCGCGCACGACGGCGACGGGAATGCCTCGCTGACGCGCACGTCGAATCCAGCGCGCCGCGTGGTGCGCGCACGGGTCGTCGACGACCATGAGCGCGGGCTCATTCGCCGATGTGAGGACCGAGGACAAGCGCTCGACCGTCCACCCCATCGCGACGGCCGCACGAGCCGCGTCGGCCGAGGCCCGCAGGACGACGCGCGGTACGGCACCGAGCGCGCGGGCGAGTACGGCACCGCGCACGAGATGGCCGAAGCCGACGCGCGGTCCGGCGGCCGCGCAAAAGAGGACGGAAGGCGCCGCGGCCGTCATCTCAGACCGCCACCGCCGTCCGGACAGCGGCAATCGCCGCGTCGATCTGCTCGTCGGTCAGCGCTGGAGAAAACGGCAGCGAGAGCACGCGCGCGCCGATACGCTCGGCGTGCGGGAACTGCCCGCGTGCGTAGTCGAATCGCGACGTGTAGTAGCTGTGCAGGTGTACGGGTGGAAAGTGCACACTCGTCGCGATGCCCGCTTCGGCAAGCCGCGCGGACACCGCGTCTCGTTGGTCGACGAGGATCGTGTAGAGGTGGTGCGCGTGCGTCGACACCGCGTCGAGCGGCGCGAATCGATCGATTGGCAGCCCGGCCAGGCCTTCGTCGTACCGGCGCGCGCT
>CALFMR010000242.1 GCA_937880585.1 uncultured Acidobacteriota bacterium | reverse complement strand
CTCTTCCGATCTTGCACCTGGATGGGCCGCAGGATCTCGATCGTCCGCCGCGGCGCGCTCAGGTCCTTCACGCCCGCGTCTTGAATCAGGTAGACCCAGGGCGCCGCGCTGCCATCCATGATCGGCACTTCCGGATGGTTCAACTCGACGCTCGCATTGTCCACGCCGAGACTGCGCAGCGCGGCGAGCAGGTGTTCGACCGTCTCGACCGACGCCTGGTCGGCGACGAGACCCGTCTGGAGTTGCTGGCGTCCGGCGAGATGCGACACGTGCGCCGGAATCTCGGGCCCGTCGAGATCGGCACGCTGAAAGCGGATGCCGTAGTCGGCGGGCGCGGGTTTGAGGGTGAGTGTGACCTTCTGGCCGGAGTGGAGGCCGATCCCGGCGCAGTTGACCATTCGGCGAAGGGTGCGTTGAGCTGCCATCAATAGAGCCGCTTCCGGCCGACTCTTTCTAAGCAATCACGCTGCCAAAGCATTTCGGCCCGGCAGATACTCTCGTAAATCATTCATCTGAGTCAACTTATTCATACGCCCCCTCGGACCATGATGCCGGCGTTCGAGAAGGAACCGTGTCATATCGACCACAATATCCGGGCCGTTGGCGTGTCATGAAGGACACACCTGTCAAGAAGCCGCCACCCTTGCGGATTCGCTGCCCAATGTCGCCGCCAAAAAACGGCCGGTCTCGGAACCAACGGTCGCGGCCACGGCTTCGGGCGTCCCTGCGGCAATCACCCGCCCGCCCGCGTCGCCGCCCTCAGGGCCAAGGTCGATGACCCAGTCGGCGGCCTTGATGACGTCCAGATTGTGCTCGATGACGACAATCGTGTTGCCCTGATCGACCAGCTTGCCGAGCACGTCGAGCAGCCGCCGCACGTCCTCGAAATGCAGGCCCGTCGTCGGCTCATCCAGAATGTACAGCGTCCGGCCGGTGCTTCGGCGTGCGAGTTCTCGCCCGAGCTTCACACGCTGCGCCTCGCCGCCCGAGAGCGTCGTCGCCGGCTGGCCGAGCTTGATGTAACCCAGTCCGACGTCCTGCAGCGTCCGAAGCTTCCACGCCATCGCCGGGAAGTTCTCGACGAGTGGCAACGCTTGATCGACGGTGAGATCGAGCATCTCGGCAATCGACTTGCCGCGGTACTTGATGTCGAGCGTCTCGCGGTTGTACCGCCGGCCCTTGCACTCCTCACACGTCACGTACACGTTCGGGAGGAAGTGCATCTCGATCGCGATGACGCCGTCGCCCTGGCACGCCTCGCAGCGGCCGCCCTTCACGTTGAACGAGAAGCGGCCCGGCTTGTAGCCGCGCGCGCGCGCATCGGGCAGCATCGCGAACAGCTCGCGCATGAACGTGAACACGCCGGTGTAGGTCGCCGGGTTGGACCGCGGCGTCCGGCCGATGGGCGACTGATCGATCTGGATGACCTTGTCGACGAGATCGATCCCGTCGATGCCGGCATGATCGCCGGGCGGGTCGGCCGCACGGTACAGCGCCCGGGCGAGCGATCGGTAGAGGATGTCGTTCACGAGCGTCGACTTGCCCGATCCGCTCACGCCGGTCACCGCGATGAACGCGCCGAGGGGAAAGGCAACGTCGATCCCCTTCAGGTTGTTCGCGCGCGCACCGCGCACGACGATCTCGCCGCGGGTCGTCGGCCGCCGCGTCGCCGGCGTCTCCACGCGTCGCTGGCCGCTGAGGTACTGCCCGGTCAATGACTCGCCCGGCGCGGCGAGGAGCTGCTGCGGCCGGCCCTGGAAGAGCACGAGACCTCCGTGCTCGCCGGCGCCGGGGCCGAGATCGACGAGATAGTCGGCCGTCCGAATCGTCTCCTCGTCGTGCTCGACGACGAGCACCGTGTTGCCAAGGTTGCGTAGCCGGCCGAGCGTCGCGAGCAGCCGGCGGTTGTCCCGCTGGTGCAGGCCGATTGACGGCTCGTCGAGCACGTACAGCACGCCGGTGAGCTGCGATCCGATCTGCGTCGCGAGGCGGATGCGCTGCCCTTCGCCGCCCGACAACGTGACGGCACTGCGCGCGAGCGTCAGATAGCCGACGCCGACGTCGACGAGGAAGCGCAGGCGATCCTGGATCTCTCGCAGGACGCGGCCGGCCACGAGCTGCTCGCGCTCGGTGAGGTCCAGCGACTCGAAGACGCGCACCGCGTCCGAGAGCGGCATATGCTCGTATTCGGTGATGCGGCGTACCTTCACACGCACAGCGCGGCTCTCCGGCTTCAGCCGATCGCCGCCGCACGCCGGGCACCGCAGCAACGCACGATACGGCTCGAGCGCTTCCTGGTCGCTCCACGATCCGGTATCGAAGCGTCGCCGCAGGCTGGGGATGACACCTTCGAAGTCCACGCCGAACGCATCGCGCTTCGCGCCGCGGCGTTTCGCCGCGTGCGCGCGGCCGGGCGCGCCGTAGAGCACGAGATCGCGATGCTTCTTCGGCAACTTTCCGAACGGCGTCGACGCGTCGATGCCGAACGTGCGGTGCAACCCGTCCAGCATCTCGGCGAGCGACTTCCGATCGCCCGCTGCCCACGGCGCAATCGCGCCATCAGCGAGCGGCCGCGTATCGTCGGGCACGACGCGCCGGGCGTCGAAGTCATAGATCTCGCCAAGCCCCTGGCACGTCGGGCACGCGCCGTGCGGCGAGTTGAACGAAAACGCCCGCGGCGTCATCTCCGGCAGACTCAGATCGCACGACGGACAAGCCAGCCGCCGCGAGAACAGCCGGTCGCCGCCGTCGAGCGTGTTGATGACAACGATGTCGTCGGCGAGCGAGAGGGCGAGCTCGATCGACGCCATCAGCCGGCGATCGATACCCGTCTTGATCACCAGCCGATCGACGAGCACCTCGACCGTGTGATTGCGCCGCCGATCGAGCGTGATCTCGTCGTCGAGCGAGACGAACGCGCCGTCGATGCGCGCGCGGGTGAAGCCGCGGCCGCGCAGCGCGGCCAGGTCGCGCTTGAACTCGCCCTTGCGGCCGCGGACGATGGGCGCGAGCACGTTGACGCGCTCTTCGTCCGGGTAGAGCAGCACCATGTCCATGATGCGCTCGAGTGACTGCGACGCGATCTCGCGATCGCAGTTCGGGCAGTGCGGGACGCCGATGTTCGCGAACAGTAGGCGCAGATAGTCGTAGATCTCGGTGACCGTACCGACCGTCGACCGCGGATTCGCGGCCGTCGTCTTCTGCTCGATGGAAATGGCCGGCGACAGCCCGTCGATGAGATCGACGTCTGGCTTCTCCATCTGCTCGAGGAACTGACGCGCGTAGGCCGACAGCGACTCGACGTACCGCCGCTGCCCTTCCGCGTACACCGTGTCGAAGGCGAGCGACGACTTCCCCGACCCGGAGAGGCCGGTGATCACGACGATCTGATCGCGCGGGAGATCGACGTCGATGTTGCGAAGGTTGTGGACGCGGGCGCCGCGAACGGCGATCCAGTCATGCGCCATGGGCCTGTGCGCGCGTCACGTCGAAGCCACGACGCGCTGTCGTCATTGTACATGGACCGTTCGGTGGCCCAGCGAGGCCAACCGCGACCGTCTCCGGCCATAACCGGCATAGACGAGGAGTCCCACGACGAACCACCAGAAGAAGCGCTCCCAGGCGGCTCGCGGCAGACCGGCCATCACGAACAGACAGGCCGCCGCGCCGGCCGGCGCCACGATCCAGACCAGCGGCACGCGGAACGGACGCGAGCGATCCCGGTCGCGGAGACGCAACGCGAGCACGCCGACACAGACGAGCGCGAACGCGAACAGCGTCCCGATGTTGGTGAGGTCGTACGTCTCGGCGGCATCCCCCACGGCTGCCGCGCCCGCGACGACCACACCCGTGAGCCATGTCGTCGCGCGGGGAATCCGCGTCACGGGATCGACGCGTGCCGCCCACCCCGGCAGCAGGCCGTCGCGAGCCATGGCAAAGAGAATGCGCGGCTGACCGTACTGGAATACGAGCAGCACCGCCGACATCGAGACAGCCGCGCCAAGCGCGACGACCCATCCCGTGCCCGTGTAGCCGGCCGTTGCGAGCGCGTGCGCCAACGGGTCGGCGACGCCGAGCGTCCGCCAGGGCACCATGCCAGTCAGTACGGCGCCGACGATCATGTAGATGGCCGTGCAGATCGCCAGCCCGCCGAGGATCCCGATCGGCAGATTGCGCTGTGGATTGATCGTCTCCTCACCGGCGGTCGAGATCGCGTCGAAACCGATGTAGGCGAAGAAGACGATCGCCGCGCCTTGATGAATGCCCGCGAAGCCGTTCGGCGCGAAAGGCGTGTAGTTCTCGGGGTGCAGGTTGAAGAGACCGACCCCGACGAAGATCGCGAGCGCGACGAGCTTGACCGCGACGAGCCACGCGTTGACGCGCGCGCTTTCCTTCGCGCCTCGCAGCAGCAACCACGTGATGACCGCCACGATGCCGACGGCGGGCAGATTCAGCACGATCGGCACGCCGGCGAGTCGCGGCGCGGTTGCGATGACACCGTGGACGCGGGGATCCGCGCTGAGGAGCGCGGTTCGATAGCCGGTCGAGAGCCAGGGAGGCAGCGTCCAACCGAGGCCGGTCAAAAGCGTTTTCACGTAGTCAGCCCACGAGATCGCAACGGCGACGTTGCCGACCGCGTACTCGAGCACGAGGTCCCAGCCGACAATCCACGCCACGATCTCGCCGAGCGTCGCGTACGTGTAGGCGTACGCGCTGCCGGCTTGAGGAATCATCGCGGCGAGCTCGGCGTAGCAGAGACCAGCCAGCGCGCACGCGCCGCCGAGCAGCAGAAACGACCAGACGAGCGCGGGGCCGGCGCCCAGTCGGACGACCGTGCCATCGGCCAACGTCTGACCCGCTGCCGCCGTGCCGATGGCTCCGAAAATACCCGCGCCGATGACGGCACCAATGCCCAGCAGGATCAAATCGCCCGCGCCGAGCACGCGCGCGAGTGTCTCGCCGTCGGCCACGGCGGCGATAGCGTCCACGCGCTTGACGCGGAAGAGAGTCACGCGCGGATCCCGCGGCGGCCGTCAGCGGTGCGCGAGAGGCCGAAGAGGAACATCGAGACGCCAGATGACGTCGTTCGACGCGAGGACCAGACCGCCTTGCGGATCGATGGCGACGCCGACGAGCGCGGGCGCGCTGAGAACCAATTCGGGCGGCTCTGCCGGATCGTCGGCGCGAACGCGGAACAGCCCCGCCGCGCCAGCCAACGCGTCGACGATGTAGAGGTCGCCGTGCTCGTCGAAGGCCAGCCCCTGCGGGCGGCCGAATCCATCACGGAAGACGTCGACGGCGCGATCGGGCGTGATGCGATAGACCGGATCGTGCGACGCGAGCGTCGGCGCCGAGACGAACAGATCCCCGCGGGGCCCGAACGCCAGGTGAAAGGCGGCGACACTCGCCGGCAGCGTGGCGAACGTCTCGACCTCGCGACGAGGCGAGACGCGGAGAATCGAACCGGATCGGTCGCCGACGAACAGCGACCCGTCAGGGCCGAACGCCAGGCCTGTCGGCACGCCGAGCTCGGACGCGTACATTTCTGCGCGGTCGTCAGGCGTCAACCGATAGACGGCGTGCTCGAACCGGCTCGAGATGTACATTGCGCCGTCGGGTCCGAGCGTGATCGACGTCGGGTTGTGGATGGCGGCGGCTACGGGCTCGCGCGCGCCCTGCCGATCGATCCGGTAGAGAGGCACCGGCACGTTGACGCCACGGGCGCCACTTTGCGTCGCGTACAGCCGGCCGAGACCGTCGAAGGCCGGGCTATCGACCTGATGAATGCCCGTCGCGAGCGGCACGGCCACGCGCACGGTACCGACCGCGCGGTCGATTCCGTCGATGCGGACATCGGCGTCGCCCGACGGTCCTTGCGGCACGGTCACGCGGAGCCGATACGCGGACGCGGTGAGCACGTGCACCGGCTGTCCGCCGATCGAGACGTGCGGCGGTCCGTCCTTGGCGGCAGGAAACGGCCCACCGTCAACCGTGAGCCTGCCACCGGGCGCCGCCCAGCGGGGAGAAATGGCGGCGGTCGGCTCGGCCACGGGGTCTCTACACGTCGTCGAGCTCGACGTTCCAGTAGACGTAATCGCGCCAGCTCTCCGGCGCGTTGCGGAGGCCGAACGTGATGCGGATCGCCGGCGCGCGATCGGGCCGGCGCGGATGTCGAATAAGGTGCATGCCGGCCTGTTCGGGCGTGCGTCCGCCCTTCCGGCGATTGCAGGCCACGCAGCAGGTGACGATGTTCTCCCAGTCCTTGCGGCCGCCCTGCGCGACCGGTCTCACATGATCGAAGGTGAGATCCGCGGTCGGGAACGATCCGCCGCAGTACTGGCAGCGATGATCGTCACGCGCGTAGATGTTGGCACGGGAGAACGGCACGTACTCGACGGCACGGCGGATTCGGATGCGCCGCAGCAGGCGAATCACCGAAGGCAGACGGATGTTGAACGACACCGAGCGGATCTCGCGCTCGTACGACGCGACGATCTCGACCTTGCCCTGAGCCCAGAGCGTGATCGCCTTCTGCCAGTGCACGACCCGCAGAGGCTCATACGTGGCGTTGAGCAGCAGCGTCTGTTCCATGGCCCGCGGGCCATTGTCGCTGGAATGCATGAATGTGTCAAGGATTTGTAAGCATAAGATCAATCGCATCATGGACTTAGAGCGATCGACGACGCGCGAGAGTCGCCACGCCGTGACCGCGTCTCCGCGGCGTTTCCGGCCGGCTGGCGCGGTCAGGCGCCGCAACCGATAGGTGAGCCGTGGGGGATGTCCGAGCCGTCGCGCTCTGTGGATGTTTAGCCGCTGCGGTGTGGTCGGGCGCCTGCGCGTCTGGAGCGACCGTGGCCGGTCCGACGCCATTTCCGAGAGCGCCCGTGGCCGAATGGTCCGTCCACGCGGCCGAACACACGGCGATCGCGTCGGCAGCGCTGGCGATCGCGCTGACCGAGCGTGGCGTGCCTTATCGGCTCGGGGGTGACAGCCCGGCGTCGGGCTTCGACTGCAGCGGGCTCGTGCGCTACGCGTACGAGCAACAGGGCATTGAACTGCCCCGCACGGTCGCCGAGCAATACGACGTCGGCGAGCACGTGGATCGCGACGACATTCAGCCCGGCGATCTCGTGTTCTTCTCGACGGTGACGCGCGGCGTGTCACATGTCGGTCTCGCCATCGACGCGACGACGTTCGTACACGCGCCGGATTCAGGCAGCGTCGTACGCGTGGAGCGCTTCGACACGCGGTATTGGCGCCAACGGTTCAAGGGCGCACGACGCGTTGCCTCGCTGCCACCCTCGCCGTAGCGCGCAGCCGAGTCACGGCCGCGCTGGAGGGAGCGGTAGGGGCACGGGCGCGATCGGCGGATCGATGATCCCGGGCGCGTCCGGTGCGGGCGCGATCGGCGCGGGCGGCGTCACGGTGCCCATCCGTCCGAGGATCATCTGCTGCCGGCGTCGCAACCGCGCGTTGGGATGGGCCGGGCTATAGCGACGCGGGTTGATGATCGCGCCTGCGAGCAACGCGGCTTCGGGCGCCGTCACATCGGCCGATGAGACGTGGAAGTACGTGCGGGCCGCCGCCTCGGCGCCCCAGATGTTGTCGCCCCACTCGATGATGTTCAAGTAGAGCTCGAGGATTCGGGCCTTGGACAGTTCTGCCTCGAGCCGGCGCGCGATCATCAGTTCCACGAGTTTGCGGTACGGATTGCGCGACGGCGTCAGGTAGAGATTCTTCGCGAGCTGCTGCGTAATCGGCGACCCACCGCGCGTGAATCGTCCCCGCGTCCAGTCGATCTCGAGCGACTCCTGGATCTCATCGAGATCCACGCCGTCGTGCGACCAGAAGCGCGCGTCCTCGGCAACGAGCACCGCACGCGAGAGCAGCGGAGAGATGCGGCTGTAGGAGACCCAGCGCTGAACGGGACGTAAGGGCCGATGTGTGCGCGCCGCTTCGGCCGCGCGCAGGCGCATGAACGACGTGCTCGTCGGATTCTGACCGATGAGCGGCCGGACATCGGGCAGACAGAACCACGAGTACGACAGACAGGCGAAACCTGCCGCCGCGGCCCCGACGAGGGCGCGGCCGACGATCGGCCACACGCGCCGCCGGGCCGCCACGCGCGTCACTCGGCGACGACGAGGCGGACGCGTTCCCCCGCGCGCGGGGCACTGCCGGGATCGCGGCCGTTCATGATCGCGAGCGTCGAGGCCTTCACGGCGCCGCCCGCCTCGCGCGCGAGCGAGTCCCACGTCTCGCCGTTCCGCACCACGTGGAAGTCGACGCGATCCGGTTGAATCCGGTTCGCTTCCTCCGCGCTGAGCGACCGGAACGTCCGAATGGCCGCAGCGAACACGGGCTCGGCCGCGTCGAATTCCGCTGTGGGCGCCAGCCCGGCGATGACGAAGACGTGCGATCCCGATCGCACGTGCGCCGCGCGCAACCGCACGGCCGTCTGATTGACGACGCCATCGTAGGTGCCGACATACGCGTCGAGTCCGTTGATACGCGCCACGTCGCCCGCGGCGGGCCGCCAACCCGCCTGGGCCATCTGTTGTGATGCGAGTTGGGACAGCGACCCGGACGCGTCGGTCACCTGCAAGAGCATGACGCGGTTGGTCTGCCCCGCCGGCTGCGCGATGACTTGCTCCTCGCCGTTCTGCACGTCCCACCCATCGGGGAATCGCACGGCGAAACGCAAGATCGGATGAAGGAACTCCGTCCCGCGCACGATGCCTTTCTCGCGGCTGTCACCGAAGACGAGGCCGTCGATGTGCTGTTCGAGCGTGGTCGGATTCGTCGTCCCGCCGGCGGGTACGGCGGCGACAGCCGCCTGGACCTTCGCGACGCGGTCGGCCGCGGGCGGATGCGTGAGCGCCCAGTTCGGTACGCCGCGACTCGAGCCGGTCGCCGAGTCCAGCCGTGCGAGCGTGCCGAGCAGGCCCGGCATGCCTTGCGGATCCCAGCCGGCCTTCGACGCGTAACCCACGCCGAGTTGATCGGCCTGCAGTTCGTCTTCACGGCTGAACTTGAGGAACATCGCGTTCAGACCGGCGCTCGCCAGTCCCTGCGCCGGACGGGTCTGCGGCACGAAGATGCCGAGCACGGCGAGTCCTCCGCCGGCGAGTGTCTGCGTCGAATACTGTTGGGCGGAATGCCGTGCATCCACGTGGCCGACTTCATGACCCATGACGGCGGCGAGTTCGGCCTCGTTGCGCAGGAACGGCAGGATGCCGCGTGTGATGTAGATGAATCCGCCGGGCAACGCGAACGCGTTCACGGCCGGCTCATCGACGACCGCGAACGTCCAGGGCAGATTGGGACGATGGGCCTGGCGCGCGAGGCGTGCCCCGATGCCGCGGATGTACTGTTGCAACGCCGGATCCTGGTACAGCCCCATCTGCTGGCGCACTTCGGCATCCGACTGCCGTCCGAGCTGAATCTCCTCCTGCTCGGACATGAGGATGATCTGCCGCTGCCCGGTCGCCGGGTTCGTGGCACATCCCCACACGATGACGGCCGCGAGCAGCATCCACAGCGTCTTCATGGGGCCTCCTGCTTTCTCCGATCTCCTCCTGCTCTCTCGGACTGCCCCGCCTAGCGGACCGGCTGACCAGCGCCAGCGAGCGCTTCGGCGAGCGCGTCCGACAGCCGGGACACGTTCTCGAGCGTCGCACCCGATCCCATGAGACCGATGCGCCAGATGCGACCGGCGAGTGGCCCCAATCCGGCGCCGATCTCGATGTTCTGCCGATCGAGCAGGCGCTTGCGGACCGCCGCTTCCTCGACGCCGTCGGGCACGCGCACGGCGTTCAGACTCCACAGCCGCTCGCCGGGCGGCGGCAGGAGCGAGAGGCCCAACCCGTCGAGCGCACGGACGAACGACTCGTGAACCGACGCGTGCCGCTGCCATCGCGCATCGAGGCCTTCCTCTTCGACCTCCGCCAGCGCGGCGTCGAGCGCGTAGACGAGCGGTGCCGAAATCGTGTGGTGATCCTTGCGGCGTACCCAGAAATCGAGCAGCAGATTCAAATCGAAGTAGAAACTGCGGCAGGCGACGAGGCGGTCAAGCGCGCGGGCCGAGAAGGTGACGGGCGACAGGCCTGACGGCGCGCCAAGCCCTTTCTGCGAGCAGGAATAGCAGACGTCGACGCCCCAGGCGCCGATCTCGAGCGGCATCGCGCCGAGTGACGTCACCGCGTCGACGAGCGTGAGCGCGTCGTGCTCGCGCGCGAGACGCGCGATCGCGTCCAGTGGATTGCAGACGCCTGTCGACGTCTCGGCATGAACCACGGCGACAATGTCGAATCGACCGCGCGACAAGGCCTCCGATACGCGTGCGGGATCGATCGCGCGGCCCCACTCCCCGTCCACGCGCTCGACGGTCGCGCCGTAGCGCCCCAGCATGGTGACGAGACGTTCGCCGAAGTAGCCCGTGACGACGACGAGCGCGCGTCGTCCGGGTTCGGTGACGTTCGCGATGGCCGTTTCCATCGCGGCCGTGCCGGTGCCGGAAACGGCCAGGGTGGCCGCGCCCTCGCCCGCTCGGAAGACGCGCGCAAGCCGCTCGCGGATGTCGTCGAGGAGCGGCACCATCTCGGGATCGAGGTGCGAGCGCGATGGCGCGGCGAGTGCGCGCGTCACGCGCGGTGAGACGGGCGACGGTCCGGGACCGAGCAGCAAACGTTCCGTACTGGGCAGGGGCATCAGATCCTCTCCTCCTGGACGCCAACCCTATCGCACTTGAGGCGCGCGCGGCAGGTCGGCATGCCGCCGCGGTCGGTCGAACGGACGTAAAGGCCGACGGTGTGGCGCCGGTCGATCGAAATATGCGGGGGCGGCTCTCCCTGAGCGCCCGACGAGGCAGGCTGGGGCCATTTCTGGCCGACAGTCCTGACTGCCAGCAGTCAATATTGTCATCGCTGATGGTCCGAGAATGACAATTTCGAAAAGTACTTTCAATTTTGACTTAAGTCGTGTACTAATCGGAGCCCTCTAGGCGAGACAGCACGGCCAGCGTGGCTCATCGACGACAAAGCCGGGCCACTGCAGCGACGGTTCCGTAATCGGAAGACATTTTTCGCCCCCGACGGAGGCTCGGTCGGGGCTGTGGGTGACGTTCGGTCAGTTCTGCAGAGATCTGCGTATTGCAGCACTTGGCATACGACATGCCCTACAGAACCGATGTTGGTTCGTTCACCAAGAGCCGTGTTTGGGTCCTGCTCATGATCGCATCAGTCCGGCGCCGTTCCGTCCACTTCTGGTCGTCTCTACTTATCGGTTCCTGCGTGACCGTCGTTATGACGCCGGCAATCGCGTCCGCCCAGCATCGCGCCCGACTGTCGAGCGATCGGGCGACGGCGCTGGCCCCCCCCGGAGGGGCCGGCGTTCACGTCGTGCTGGAGGCCCCGCAGAGCGAGATCGATCGCGTCGTGTCGGCG
>CALFMR010000241.1 GCA_937880585.1 uncultured Acidobacteriota bacterium | reverse complement strand
CAGAGCTGTTGACGGACGTGCTGGAGCGCGAGCGAGACGGCGTCGGACGCGGAGCGTGGCACGCGGCACCTCGGGAAGGGACGGGGCGGCGTCACCCTATCGGTCGAACCGTGGCCCGTCAAGCGCCCGCGCTTCGCGTCCATTCGCGCACGCCGATCGATCCCCTGTCCGACAGGCCACATCCGGGGTAGACTCTCGCGATGCGACAGGTCCTGCTGGCGTGCCTTCTGGCCGCGTCCGTCTCCGCGCAGTCGAACACGATTGGCGTCTTCACGCACTCGGATGACGTCGGCGCGCCGCCGCTCAAAGGCTCGGCGACGTTCGACGCGGCGACGAGTGAGTACACGGTCACCGGCTCGGGCACGGACATCTGGGATCGCGCCGACGAATTCCATTACCTCTGGCGTGAGATGTCGGGCAACTTCGTCGTCACCGCGACGACGCGGTTCGTAACCGGCGGCAATGCGCATCGCAAGGCCAGCATCATGCTCCGCCAGAGCCTCGACACCGACGCGCCATTCCTGCACCTGGCGATTCACGGCGACGGCATGCCGTCGGTCCAGTTCCGATCGACCAAGGGCGATACGGTCAACACGCTCGACTTCCCGATCGAGGGACCGGGCGTCTGGACGCTGAAGCTGCAGCGGCAGGGATCGGCCGTCACCGTCTGGACGGCCAAGGACGGCGCCGCGCTCGTCGAGCGTGGCAGCACGCAGACGACGCTCGGCAATCCCGTCATGGTCGGTCTGGCCGTCGCGTCGCACACGCGCGACGCGGTCAACACCGTCGTGTTCTCCCACGTGTCGGTCGAGCCGATCCCGGCGCCGGCCGCGGCGCGCCCCTAGCGCGCCTGTCCCCGAGCAGGCCTCGTCATGTTCCGACTCGCACCGATCGTTCAACGCATTGCTCTGGCCGGATTACTCTCGGTCCCCGTCTTCGCCGCGCAAGGCAGCGGCGGCCCACTCGGCTTGTTCACGCAGGCCGCGGACGTCGGCCATCCCGCGATTGCCGGCTCCACGACCTTCGACGCCGCGCGCCGCGAGTACCGGATGACCGGCGCGGGCGCCAATATCTGGGCGAAAGACGACCAGTTCCAGTTCGCGTGGCGCGAGGTCACCGGCGACTTCACGATGACGGCCACGCTGCACTTCCTCGGTGAAGGCAACGAGCACCGCAAGGCCGGCATCATGGTGCGGCAGTCGCTCGATCACGATGCAGCCTACGGAGACGTCGTCTTGCACGGCGTCGGGATGCCGTCGCTGCAGTGGCGGGCGCGCCAGGGCGAGAACACGAACACGTTCGATCTGCCCGTCGAGCAGCCGGGCACCTTCACGCTGAAGATGGTGCGCACCGGCGTGAAGACCTATCTCTACGTCGGTCGCGAAGGCGCACCGGTCACACGGATCGTGAACACGGAGGTCTCGCTGCAGGGCCCCGTGCTCGTCGGCCTCTTCGTCTGCGCGCACGACCCGACGAAGTCCGAGACGGTGATCTTCTCGAACGTGACGTTCCAGCCAGGCACAGCGGGCGCGGCCGAGTAGGCCGCGCGCGAACCCGGCCGCTCATGCGGTGTGCAGTCCGCCGCGCTCGAGCGGGTCAGTCCAGGGCGACACGACACGGAGGACACGGCGGAGGATGGACGTGCGGCGGTGGCGATACTTGGTGCTCGCAGTCGTCGTGACCGCGGTGACCGCTCTCGTCAACGCGCAGTCGAAGCCCGCGGAAGCGGCACTGACGTTGACCGACATCGCGGTCACGGGTCTTCATCGCTACACGCCGGCGGACGTCGCGCGTCTCAGCGGCCTCCACACGGGAAGCGTCGTCACGCTTTCGGGCGTCCAGGATGCGGCCGCGCAACTGGCTCACACGGGTCTGTTCAAGGCCGTGCGATATCGGTTCGCGACGACAGCCACGACCGCCACCGTCACGTTCACCGTCGAAGAAGCGCCGGTATCGACGCCGGTCGTCTTCGACAACTTCCTCGCGCTGCCCGATAGCGACCTCCGGTCCGCAATCCGCGAAGACGTCCCCGGCTTCGACGGCATCGCGCCCGACACCGGTGAGTTTCCGGACTACCTGCGCGGCGTCCTCCAGCACATCCTGACGGCACGTCATCTCCCGGGCCGCGTCGAGTTCACGCAACAGGTGAACATGACGACGCAGCAGAAAGTCGATCTCTTCGCCATTCGCGACTCCGGCGTGGACCTTCGCGTCTGTCGCGTGGATCTGCCGGGCGCCGATACCGTGCACGCGTCTGACGTGCTCGCGTCGGGGGATCCCGTTGTCGGCCAACCCTACTCGCGCTTCTTCACGAGGAGCCTCACGCAGGGCACATGGCTGCAGCTCTATCGCGATCGCGGGCACTGGAAGGCGACGCTGGGCGAGCCGTCGGCGGTTCCCGTGAGCGGCACGGGCTGCGGCGTCGCGGTCACGGTCCCGGTCCACGAAGGACCGGTCTTCACGTGGGATCACGCCGAATGGCCCGGGGCCTCCATGCTGTCGCCCGCCGCGCTCGACAAATTGCTGGACATGAAGACGGGAGACGTCGCGGTCGCGTCGAAGATCGCGAAGGGACTCGACCGCGTGCAGCACGAGTACGTGACACACGGCTACCTGTTCGCCCACCTGAATGCCGTTCCGCAACTCAACGATGCGACGCGCGGCATGACCATTCGCATCGCGGTGAGCGAAGGCGCGCAGTACCACATGGGCACGCTGGCGATCACCGGCGTTCCTGCGGACGTGGCCGCCGCGCTGACGAAAAAGTGGAAGCTTCAGCCAGGCGACATCTACGACGCCACGTATCTATCCCGCTTCATGGGCGACGAGGTGGAACATCGCCGTGGACTCGGCATCGTCCCCGAGTCCTTTCGTCCCCACGTCGTGCCCGACGAGGCGACGCACGTCGTCAACGTGACCTTCTCGCCGGAGTGAAAAGCGGCGGCCCTTCACTCCCCGCGCAGCACGACCGCGGGATTCGCGCGGAGCGCACGCCGGATCGGGATCGCGCACGCCGCCAGCGATGCGAGGGACAACACCGCGACAGCCACCCCAAACATCGCGGGATCCGACGTGCCGGCGCCGGTCAGTAGCGGATGCACCGCGCGAGCTGCCGGCACGGCGAGCAGGACGCCAACCGCGATGCCGACCGTCACCAGCCGTACGCCTTCGCCCAGAAGCAGGCGCACCACGTGCCCGCGGCTGGCGCCGAGCGCGACTCGCAGCGCGATCTCACGCAGCCGCTGCCCCGTCGCGTACGAGACCAGACCGTACATCCCGATGACGGCGAGCAGCGTGGCCGCGAGGGCGAACCCGGCGAGCAGGCCCATCAAGAGACGTTGAGGCGTCAACGGACCCTCGACGCGCTGCCGCATGGTCATCACGTCGAAGAGCGGCGCGGCCGGATCGAGCGCGTGCAGCTCGGCACGCGCGAGCGGCACGACGCCTGACGCGTCCGCGCGCGTGCGAATCACGACCGTGACCGGGCCCCACACGCCGCGATAGAGCGACACGTAATAGGTCGGCGCCGGCGGCTCGGCCGGACTGTGCGCCCGGACGTCGCGCACGAGCCCCACGACCGTGGCGGGTTCCCCACCTCCGCCGCCGAGGTCGAGTTGCCGGCCAATCGGATTGTCGCGGCCCCACATCTGCCGGGCCAATGTCTCGTTGACGATGATGACTTTCGCCGAACGGCTGTCATCGTGCGCCGTGAAGTCGCGCCCGGCGAGAATCGGCGTTCCCATCGTGTGGAAATAGCCGGGGCTTGCGACGCGCCAGTCCGCCTGCACGGCCGTCGTCGGCGCAAGGATGGCCGGGCCGACGGGAAAGACGTGAAGGCTCGCGTTCCCTGCCCCCATCGGCGCCGCGCTCGTGGCCGCCACCGACTCGACACCGGGCAGCCGGCGCAGCCGCTCGAGGAACGCGGCCGTCGTCAGTTCCGGCGCGCGTTCCGGGGCGAAGGCCATCGACAAGACATGATCGGGCGAGAAGCCGAGATCCACCGACCGAAGATCGGACAGCGCCCGCGCGGCGAGACCGGCCGTCGTCAACAGGACGATCGACAGTGCGAGCTGGCTGGCGATGAGCACCCGCCGAGAAAGACGTGGACCACCCGCGACGGCGGGCGCATTCGCCTTGAGGCTGGCCTGCACGTTCAACTGCGAGGCTCGAAAGGCCGGGGCGAGTCCCGCGAGCACCGCCGTCAGCAGCGTGCTCACGAGCGCCACCATGAGCACGCCCCCGTCGATTCGAATGTCATTCGCACGCGGCAGAGTCGAGAGCACGCCAGCTTTCAGGACCGGCAGCGCGACGGTCGACATCGCCAGGCCGAGAAGTGCGCCGCCAAGCGCAAGACATCCGGTCTCGACCAGGAGCTGACGCACGATTCGCCCGCGGCCCCCGCCGAGCGCGGCACGCACGGCCATCTCATGGGCGCGGCCTGACGCCCGTGCGAGCAGCAGCCCGGACACGTTGGCGCACGCGACGAGCAGCAGCACGACCGCCGCCACGAACAGCAGCGACAACGTGCGCGGCGCCGCCGTTCCTACGACGGCCTCGTGCAGCGGCAACAGCCGCGGCGTCCACCCCGTCACGTCGCCCTGGTTGCCGGCGGCCACGAGCTCGGCCGCCACGCGCTCGGTGAGCGCCGTCATCTCCGCCCGTGCGGCCGTCATCGTCACACCAGACGCGAGCCGGCCGATGACATCGAGATCCGAATAGTCGAACCGCACGTCCTCTTCCGACGGCACAAGCGGCAACAGCACGTCGGCGTCGCCGACGAGCGTTCCGTTGGCCGGCGCGATGCCGATGATGGTCGTGGGACGGCCGTCAATCGTCAGCGCACGGCCGACGACGTCGGGGGCGGCCGCGAAGGCGTCGCGCCACAGGCGGTTCGAGAGAATCGCGACCGGCGCGGCGCCGCGCGCGTCGTCGGCGGCCGAGAATCCACGTCCGGCTCGAACGTGCACGCCGAGGAGCGGTAGAAGATTCCACGTCTCGAAGCGCGCGTCGAGCCGGCGGGGCTCGCCGAGTCCCAACGCGACGACCGTGTCCGTCCGCGTCGCGGCCAGATCACGCCAGCTCGTGCTTCGGTCCCTCCACTCGCGATAGAGCGGCAGCGACACCGAGAAATCCGCGACGCCGCGCGCCGCGTTCATCTGCGACACGCGGACGAGGTCCAGCGGCCGATCGAACGGCAGTGGCGCGAGCACGACGGCTCGCAGCGCGCTGAAGATCGTCGTCGTCGCGCCGATGCCGAGCGCGATGACGAACAGGACGCCGATCGTGAACGCCGGCGTCCGTCGCGCCAGCCGCCAGGCATATCGCGCGTCCTGCCCCGCCTGCTGGATCCAGAGCGGCGCCCACACGGCGCGGGCGTCCTCGCGAACGACGGCGGGGTTGCCGAACAACCGCCGGGCGGCGCGACGAGCATCTTCGGGCGACAGGCCGTCGGCCTCGCGATCGGCGGCCTCGAGCTCGAGGTGTGCGCGGATCTCACGGTCGAGATCTTCGTCGCGGCGGCGTGTCACTTGCGCGGCACTCCGGCCGCTCGCGTGAGGAGGCGCGTCATGGCGCCCGCCAACTCCTGCCACTTCGATTGCTCGACGGTGAGCTGCCGCCGGCCCTTGGGCGTCAGCCGGTAGCGCTTCATCTCGCGTCCGCCGGGCGTCTCTTCCCATTTCGCGCTGATGCATCCGGCCTTTTCGAGCCGCTGCAGCGCCGGATAGAGCGACCCGTGCTCGACCTGCAGCACGTCATCGGACATCGCCTGGATGTCCTTGACGATGCCGTGACCGTGACGGGGGCCGAAGACGAGGGTGCGGAGGATGAGGAGGTCCAGGGTGCCCTGGATGACGCCGGGCCGGCGGGCTGGCATGGTCGGCAATCTACCATCACGGCCGATGGAAGGCAATCTACTATATATGGTAGATTGCCTTCCGTCTTGCCTCGCTCGATGGCGCGGCCGACCGCGCCGTGGGGCCGATTCAGCGATGGGCCAGATCCCGCGCCCGCGGGAACAGCACGTTGTTCTCGAGGTGCACGTGCACGTGCATGTTGGCCTCGAGCTCGGACAGCCCTTCGTAGAGCGCCTGGAACGTCTGGCACGCCCAGGACGGCGCCACGTAGTCGTCGGTCATCGCGCGCAGCTCGGCAAGCTGCGCGCCGGTCAACTCGTGCTCATGCTCCATCATGAGGATCGGCGCGTCGAGCGGCACGACCGACGGCGCCGAGCCGTGCGCGATCGCCCGAATCGCCGGAAAGAGCGCCCCCTCCTCTTTCCCCATGTGCGAAATCATGTCGGCCGACAGCTCGTTGACGATGGTCTCCAGCCGCGGCAGGTGCGGCGCGTTCTCGCCGTGGACGCGCGCGACCTTGGCGGCCATCTGGCGCAGGCGCGGCAGTTCTTCACGTAGCGTGTCGTGATACGTGGCGACGATGTGATCGATGAGCGCCTCGAGCGGCAGCGTCGCCCAGTCGCGCTCGTCACGCGCCGGCCGGGCGGCCGCCGTCCGGATCGCGCCGGCGACTTCGGTGAACGAGACGCCCTGTTCTTCGCAGGCCGACCCGATCGGCACTTTCCCGCCGCAGCAGAAGTCGATGCCGTAGCGCTGGAAGACGCGGACGCTCGCCGGCACGGCCGCCGCGATGTCGGATACCTGGGTGCTCTCGGTGATAGGAATCATGGCCATCGTCCTCCTCGCCGGATGCCGCGCATCGCTGGAATGACCGTCAGCGTCTCAGCCGCGCCGTCGGCGCCGCGCGAACGTCCGTTGTCCCGACGATGACTCGACACGGCCGCAGCGTCGTTGCGCTCGGACAAGCGGTGATAGCCATGTCGTCCGGACCGCCACGAGCCATCCGCGCGGCTCGTGGCGGTCCGCGGTGCGCGCCTACACGTGGCTCGGATCCATCCAGAGCACTTCCCAGTGGTGGCCGTCGACGTCGTAGAAGCTCCAGCCGTACATGAAGCCGTGATCCTGCGGCGGCATGGCGTGCGCGCCGCCCGCCGCGATCGCCTTGCGCACGATCTCGTCCACCTCCGCGCGGCTCGCGCACGACACGGCGAACAGCGCCTCGGTGTGCGTCGTGAGATCGCACGGCTGGCGCGTCGTGAAGCCCTGGAAGAACGCCGGCGTCAGCAGCATGAAATACGCGTCGTCGTTGACGACCATGCACGCGGCCTTGTCGTCGGTGAACTTCTGGTTGAAGGTGAATCCCAGCGCGCCATAGAACGCCTTCGCCCCGTCGAGATCGGCGACCTGGATGTTGACGAAGAGCTTGCGAGCCGCCATGACGAGTCCTCCCTAGATTGAAGATGCAAGAGTCGGCGTCTCGAGATCACCCGAGGCGTGATCCGAAAAACCGCCGGACGCGCGCGTCGCGCAGCCAGAGGCCGCCCCAGATGAGCGCCGCGATGTAGATCGGAAAGAGCACGTGCGAAAACAGCGGATTACCAACCCGCACGTGCGTGGCCATCGCACCGCCGAGATAACCTGTCCACAGCACGGCGCCGAGCGGCGCCGTCCGCGGCACGAGATACACGACGAGGCACGCGATCTCGACGAGGCCGAGCGGGACGATGACCGCTGCGGGATAGCCGAGTTGGGCCATGATTTCGACGGTCGACGGCAGCCGCAGCAGCTTCACCGCGAAATCGAAGGTCAGGAACAGCACGGCGATGCCGCTCAGCACCCGGCCGGTCCAGAGCCGCGCGCTCGAGCGACGGGCGCCGCCCGCTTGGAATGATGCATCTGAGAACTGTGACGTCTGCATGCGACAGGTCCTCCGTAACGAACGCACTTAGAGGGATAGACCGCCGGCGGCCGTCAAACTCACCGGTCGCCGGTCGCACGCGCCGAAAAGCCGCGACAGCGCTAGCGGACGACTGGCAGGGCCGGAAGGAGATCGAACAACGGGAAGAGTGTCTCGACGTCGAGGAACAACTCGTCGAAGTCGTAGCGGCCGACGTGTGACCCATGTGTCCGGTCTGTTCTGTTACGGATGTTGCCGGTTGCACATTCCCTGCCCCCTGATCCCCGCCTCACACACCGAGCCCGAGATGCTCGCACGCGTAGTCGATCGACCGCGTGACGAGGGCGCGTTCGAGCGCGTAGCGCTCATCGAACGACAGGCCGGCGATCGTCGGCAGCGGCCGCGACGGACGATAGTCGCGTACGCGCTGAAGCGTCTGCGCCAGCGCGAGGCCGCAGACGTCGCCGAACGTCGACCAGTAGCGATCGGTGACGCACGGCACGTTCAGCGGATCGCGCGTGATCATCTCGAGCGAAAAGTGCACGTCCGGCCGCGCACGCTGGATCGTCTCGACCATGCGCTTCAGGTCGAGCATGCCGTCGCCGAGCGGCACTTCCGACAGATGAAAACCCGTTGGCGTCTCTTCGACGCCCATGTCCTTGAAGTGGACGTTGAAGGTGTACGGCGCGAGCTTCTCGACGGTCTCCATCGGATCGTCGAGTACCGAGAGGTTGTTGCCCGTATCGAGGCTGACGCCGACGTACTCGCTGCTGTATTGCTCGAGCAGTTTCACCTGCTCGTCGACGCGCCAGTCCTTGTGATTCTCGATGCCGAGCCGCATCTTGTGCCGCTCGACGATCGGCACGGCCGTCTCGATCTGCCGATGGAAGCTCGCCACCGCTTCCTTCCACGCGGCGAGCGAGTCGAACATCTCGTAGCGCCGGCCGAGCAGACAGACGACGCGCAGGCTCGAGGCGCCGGCTTCTTTCGCGACCTTGACCGCGTGCTCGAACACCGCGGGATCCTCGCGCGGCAGGAAGGTCTGGATCTCGACGTACATGTCGAGCTCCTCCTTCATGCGCCGCGTGCGGCGCGCCCAGTCGAAGTCGATCTCGGTCATGCCGCCGTGCGCTCCGGCCGCGCCGACCGACGCGGCCAGCGCCATCAGGCGATCGACCTCGAGCAATCGATGCGGCGAGCTGAAGCGGATCGACTGAAACGAATCCGCGCTCAAGCCCATCGTCGTGAGGCGCGGAATCGGGTGAAGCTCAGGAAGCGGTGGAACAACGGGATCAGACATGTCGGTCACGAGGATCGTCCGGCCAGGCGCGTACGAGGCAAGCGTACTCGGAGGATGAGGACACCTTCAACGACGAGCACGCCGGCGAGCGCGAGGAGACTGCCCGTGTAGCCGCCCGTCGCCTGGTGCAGCGCGCCGATGAGCGTCGGCCCGACGAAGCCGCCGAGGTTGCCAATCGCATTGATGAGCGCGATGCCGGTCGCCGCCGCGGCGCCGCCGAGCAGTTGCGGCGGCATCGCCCAGAAGACGCCCGCGAACGACCGCAGCGCCATCTGGCAGAGCGCGAAGCCGATGACGAATCCCCACACCTGCCGCTGGAACACCAGCGCGACGAGGAGGCCGACCGCCGTGGCGAGCGCGCAGCCGGCCGCGTACCGCGTGCGGTTGCCGCTGCGATCCGACGCGCGGCCGACGACGACCATCATGGCGAGCGCGGCGACGAACGGCAGGGCGGTCAGGACGTCGAGCCGAAAGCCGCCGGCGCCCGTCACGTCTTCGAGCATCTTCGGCAGCCACAGGAACAGGCCGTGGTTGACGATCGAGTTCAGGAAGAACGCCGCCGAGAGGATCCACACCTGCGGGTGCGCCATCGCGTCGCGGAGCGACGTCCGTCCGGTCGCCTGGCGGCTGGCGCGATCTTCGGCCATCGTGCGCGCGAGCCACGCGCGGTCGTCGGGCGAGAGCCAATGCGCGTCCTCGGGCCGATCGGCGAGCGTCGTGAGCACGACGATGCCGAGCACGACCGCCGGCAGGCCTTCGAGCAGGAACAGCCACTGCCAGCCGTGGACGCCGAGCCAGCCATCGAGCCGCAGGACGAGCGTCGAGACCGGCGCGCCGATGATGACCGAGATCGGCGCGGCCATCATGAAGAGCGCGCCGGCCCGCGCGCGATCGGCGGCCGGGACCCAGTACGTCAGAAACAGAATGACGCCCGGGAAGAAGCCGGCCTCCGCGATGCCGAGGAGCACCCGCGCGGCCATGAAGCTCCGCGCGTCCCAGACGAAGAGCGTCGCCATCGAGACGAGGCCCCAACTGATCATGATGCGCGCGATCCAGCGACGCGCGCCGAACCGGTCGAGCATCAGATTGCTGGGGATCTCGAACAGGCAGTAGCCGAGGAAGAACAGGCCGGCCGCCGCGCCGTAGGCCGTCGCGCTGAGGCCGAGGTCGCGCTGCAGCTCGGTCGCGACGAAGCCGACGTTCACGCGATCGATGTACGCGACGACATAGCAGGCGAAGGCGAGAGGAATGAACCGGCGCCGCACGCGCCGCAGCACGCGCGCGCCCTGCGCGTCCCCGTCGCCGGTATCCGTCGATCGATCGGCGGTCACGTCACGTGATCTATCTCACATTGTCATCACCGCTGCACACAACACATGCGCGCTTTTCGGATAGAGTGACGTCGCCGTGCGTTTTCACGCGGACCTGCACGTCCATTCCAAGCATTCGCGCGCCACGAGCCGCGACCTCGATCTCGAGCATCTGTCGTTCTGGGCGGCGCGAAAAGGCATCGCGCTCGTCGGCACCGGTGACTTCACGCATCCGGCCTGGCGCGCGGAGCTGAAAGAGAAACTCGTCCCGGCCGAGCCCGGCCTCTTCCGCCTGCGCGGCGAGATTGAACGCGCGGTCGACGCCGACCTGCCCGCTGCGTGCCAGGCGACGACGCGATTCATGCTCAGCGTCGAGATCTCCACGATCTACAAGAAGGGCGATCGCACGCGCAAGGTCCATCACCTGCTGTACGCGCCCGACTTCGACACGGCGGACCGCATCGCCGCGAGTCTTGCCCGCATCGGCAACATCGCGTCCGACGGCCGGCCGATTCTCGGCCTCGATTCGCGTCATCTGCTCGAGATCACGCTCGATGCCGGGCCTGACGCGTACCTCGTGCCCGCGCACATCTGGACGCCGTGGTTCTCCTCGCTCGGCTCGCAATCCGGCTTCGACTCGATCGCCGACTGCTACGGCGATCTCTCCGATCACATCTTCGCCGTCGAGACCGGCCTCTCTTCCGACCCGCCGATGAACTGGCGGCTGTCGCAGCTCGATCGCTACCGGCTCGTGTCGAACTCCGACGCGCACTCGCCGGGCAAGCTCGCGCGCGAAGCGACGACGTTCGACACGGCGCTGGATTACTTCGCCGTCCGCCGTGCGCTCGAAACCGGTGACGGCTACGTCGGCACCGTGGAGTTCTTTCCCGAGGAAGGCAAGTATCACCTCGACGGTCATCGCAAGTGCGGCGTGCGATTCACACCGGAAGAGACATTCGCGCACGGCAACCGCTGTCCGGTGTGTGGACACGCGCCCACGATCGGCGTGCTCAACCGCGTCAACGTGCTCGCCGATCGCACCGAAGCCGAGGCTGCGCCTCCGCCGACCGCCGGTGAGGTCGTCAACCTGGTGCCGCTGCCGGAGGTGCTCTCGGAGCTGGTCTCCAGCGGACCGGCGAGCCAAACCGTCGGCCGCCACTACGATCACCTGCTCGCGAAGCTGGGCTCCGAGCTGTCGATCTTGAACACCGTCCCTCTCGACGACGTCGCTCGCTCCTCGTCGTCTCTTCTGGCCGAAGCGCTCGGACGCCTGCGCGCGGGACGCGTGATTCGCGACGCGGGCTATGACGGGGAATACGGAACCATCCATCTGTTCGATCCCGCCGAACTGAGCGAGCTGACGGTCGGTCGACATCTGTTCGGCCCCGCCCCCGCGCGGCGCGCCTCCACACGTCAATCGGCCGTGGCCGCAGTACCCGACAAACGATCGGCGCCGCAGCCGACACCGAAGCTAACGCCGAGCGCGGTCGATCCGGAAACACCGCGGCCGGTCGCCGGCGTTCTTGCTTCGCTCGACGATGACCAACGGCGCGCGGTGGAAATCGTTAACGGTCCGGTCGTGATCATCGCCGGCCCCGGGTCCGGCAAGACGCGGACGCTTACCCACCGCCTCGCCTGGCTCGTCGCCGAACGCGGCGTGCCCGCGTCATCGTGTCTCGCGATCACGTTCACGCGTCGCGCCGCACGCGAGATGCAGGAGCGTCTCGGCGCGCTCCTGCCTGCCGACGCCGCGGTCGTCGTCCACACCTTTCATTCGCTGGGATTGACGATCCTGCGAGAGCACGGCGACGTCGTGAACGTGCCGCGCGACTTCCGCGTCGCCGGAGAAGCCGAGCGGACGACGATGCTGGCCGCGGCGCTGCCGGTCTCGCCAACGCGTGCCGAACGTCTGCTTCGCGCGATCTCCAAGGCCAAGCGCACGGGACACCCGTCCGACGACGTGGCAGCCGCCATGACGGTTTATCGCGAGGAGATGGCGCGTCGAGGCTGGGTCGACTTCGACGACTTGATCGGCCTCGCCGTGCAGATCCTCTCGACGGATCCTGGCGTCGCCGCGCAGTATCGAGAGCGGTTGTCGTGGATCTCGGTCGATGAATTCCAGGACGTCGACGAACAGCAGTACGCGCTGCTGACGAAGCTGGCGCCAGCGGACGGCCGTCTCTGCGTCATCGGCGATCCCGATCAGGCCATCTACGGCTTTCGCGGCGCCGATGCGTCGTGCTTCGATCGCTTCGCCGAGGATTATCCGAACGCGACGACCGTGCGTCTCACGCGGAACTATCGATCGACCGGCACCATCGTCACGGCGTCATCGCAGGTCATCGCACGGTCGAAAGAGACCGACACGATCCCGGCGTTCGTACGAGAGATGCACGAGCGGCTCACGATCCACGCGGCGCCGACCGAGCGCGCGGAAGCCGAGTTCGTCGTCGCCGAGATCGAGCGGTTGCTCGGCGGGCACAGCTTCTTCTCGATCGACAGCGGACGATCGACGGGAGCCGGCGCGGACGCGCTCGGGTTCACCGACATCGCCGTCCTGACGAGGACCAGCGCGCAGATGGACGCGCTTCGTGAGGCGTTCGCGCGCTCCGGTCTTCCCTTCCGCATCCACGCCCACGATCCGATCGCCGCCAATCTGGCCGTGCAGGCGCTTTTGAAAGAATGGGAGCGGTCCGCCGACCACGCGACGCATGGCGACGACCTCGCCGCCCAGATCAATGCGGCCGCCGACCGCCTACCGCGCGACACGATCGATGCCGCCGCGAAGAAGCAAGCGCTGCAGCGATTGCTGGAGATCGCGGAGTCCTGCGCGAACGATCGCATGCGATTCCTCGACCTGGTCGCCCTCGCGAGCGACGCCGATTTCCGCGATCCCCGCGCCGCCGCCATCTCGCTCCTGACGCTCCACGCCGCCAAGGGCCTCGAGTTCGCCGTCGTCTTCATCGTCGGACTCGAGGACGGATTGCTGCCGCTCTATTGGAACGAGCTCGACGCCGACACCGCCGACGAGGAGCGGCGGCTGCTCTATGTCGGCATGACACGCGCGAAGGATCGATTGTTCCTCAGTCACGCCGCCGAGCGCCCGTGGCGCGGCCAGCGCCGGCCGATGTCACCGTCGCCGTTCCTCGTCGACATCGAACAGCACCTGATCGTCGAGCAGCGCATGCCCCCACGGACCAAGGCACCCGACGCGCGTCAGTTGAAGCTGCTCTAGCGATGAAGGCGCACCGCCCGCGCCAGCGACGGCGCGGCGTTCAGCGCCGGT
>CALFMR010000240.1 GCA_937880585.1 uncultured Acidobacteriota bacterium | reverse complement strand
TCGTCGGGGGACGCGCACAGCCGCGGCGCGAGCCGGCTCGCCGGCGCCTGACCGCGCCAGAAATCCCGCACCGTGTCGCGGAATTTGTCGTTCCATTCGAGCCAGCCCGGCGCGAAGCGGCCCACCTGATAGCCGCCGGGTCCACAATCCCACGGCTCGGCGATGAGCTTGACGCGCGCGAGCGTCGGATCCTGTCCGCACGCTTTGAGAAAGCCGCTCTGCTGGTCGAACCCGTTCGGCTCGCGCGCGAGGATCGTCCCGAGATCGAAGCGGAACCCGTCGATGTGCATCTCGGTCGCCCAGTAGCGCAGGCTGTCGGTCACCATCTGGATGACGCGCGGATGGCTCAGGTTCAGCGTGTTCCCCGTGCCGGTGTCGTTGATGTAGTAGCGCGCGTCAGGCGCGAGCCGGTAGTACGACTTGTTGTCGATGCCGCGGAACGACAGCGTCGGCCCGTGCTCGTTGCCCTCGGCCGTGTGGTTGTAGACGACGTCGAGGATGACTTCGAGACCGGCATCGTGAAAGCGCGCGACCATCTCCTTGAACTCCTGGAGCAGCCGCGCGTGGTTCGCGGCGTACCGCGGATCGGGCGCGAAGAACCCGATGCTGTTGTAGCCCCAGTAGTTGGTCAGCTTGCGATCGAGCAGATGGGGCTCGTTGAGGAACGTGTGGACGGGCAGCAGCTCGACCGAGGTCACGCCAAGCGACGTGATGTAGTCGACGACCTCGCGCGTTGCGAGCCCGGCGAACGTCCCGCGCTCGGCCTCGGGCACGGCCGGATGGGTTTTCGTGAATCCGCGCACGTGCAGCTCGTAGACGATCGTCCGATCGAGCGGCACGTCGGCCCACTCGCGCTCGCGGTGCCAGTCGAAATTCGGATCGACGACGACGCACTTGGGCACGAAGGGGGCGCTGTCGCGTTCGTCGAACGACAGGTCATCGTCGGGCGCGCCAATCGTGTAGCCGAAGCACGCCGGGTTCCACGTGAGCTCACCGATGTGTGCGCGCGCGTAGGGATCGAGCAGCAGCTTGTTTGGATTGAAGCGATGGCCTTGTGCCGGTTCGTACGGACCGGACACGCGATAGCCGTAGACCGTGCCCGGACCAATATCGGGCACGTAGCCGTGCCAGATCTCGTCAGTGAATTCGGGCAGCGGCAAACGCGCGACCTCGTGTTCGCCGCGTTCGTCGAACAGGCACAACTCGACGGCAGTTGCGTGCGCGGAGAACAGCGCGAAGTTCACGCCGCGGCCGTCCCACATGGCGCCGCGCGATCGCGGATGTCCACTCGTGATGCGATACGTCATAGTCGTTCGCGATTCTACTTGCGCATCGACGCGTGACACGAACACACGATCGCCCGGTCTTCATCGCGCCGATCTCGTGCATTCGACCGAAGGTGCCCGGCGGGCGCCATCGTTACATAGATGCGGCAATTTCCGAGGGAAAACGGTCATAACGGCCCAGGGGCCTGGCGGGCACCTGTCTTGCACTACAGGGGGATGACGCGGGCCTCCACATCCGTGTGCGGCCGCCCGTCAGTCAGGAGGATCCGATGGAACGCTGGCATCCCCTGCCCCGCATCTTCGCCGCCGGCCTCGCGGCCGCGGCGCTCGTCGTGTGCGCGGACGCGCGCGCGTTCGCGCAGGATCGATCCGATCGCGGCGGTTCCCTCGTCGGCCGCATCGCCAAAGGCGTGCTGCTCGATCCGACGACGTACACGCCGGCCGTGCTGTCGTACGAAGGCATGCGCCTCGACTGGAACACCTCGCAGGTGTTCTTCCAGCACGGCTTCATCGAACAGAACGCGCGCTTCACGATGAGCGGACTGCCGAACGATCAGCCGCTCGGCTATCACGCCGGCAATCGCGAGATCCTGTCGATCGCGCTCGACAATCTGCAGACGTCGCTCGTCAACAACGTCGGCGATCGGATCTTCGAGGAGTGGCTCCTCGCGAAATATCCGAATCATCCGAAAGTCGTCAAGACGTTCGGCTGGATCGAGCGCATTGGCTTCGCGTCCTACCTCTCCTATCTGCGCGCCGGCCCGCACTTCACCCAGTGGCAGCAGAACCAGCGGATCGCGGGCGAGATGGGCCTGCGCTGAGAAGCAACTGTCCTGCGGGGATTGTGGAGCCCTGGGCCTTCAGGCCCAGGGGAACTCTTCCTACGTTTCGCGCATCGCCGCGTCGAGGGCCTCGCAGATGAAGCTGACCTGATCCCCGGTCAGATGATTGTGGAACGGCAGCGCGATCGCCTGTCGCCCCGCGGCTTCCGCGATCGGAAACATGCCCTCGCGGTAGCCGAAGCGCTGCCGATAGTGCGTCTGTAGATGAATGGGCGGAAAGTACGCGCGCGTGGGGATGCCGAGATCGGCGAGCCGGCGCATGACCTGGTCGCGATCGATGCACGGATCGAGGCGCACGACGTAGACGAACCACGACGCACCGGGCGCGTCAATCGACGGCATGCGCACGCGCTCATGGCCGGCCAGCCGTTCGGCGTACATCGCGGCCACTGACGCACGTCGCGCGAGGAGCTCGTCGATCCGCGCGAGCTGCGCGTGCCCCAGCGCGGCGCTGAGCTCGTCGAGCCGATAGTTGTAGCCGAGCCGATCACAGTCGAGCCACCGGTGTCCCTCGCGTCCCTGATTGCGCAGGCTCCTCGCGACCGCGGCCCACCCATCGTCATCGGTCACGAACATGCCGCCTTCACCCGTGGTCATCTGCTTGTTGGGATAGAACCCGAAGGCGCCGGCTCGGCCGATCGTGCCCGCCGCTCGGCCGCGGTACGTCGTGCCGATCGCCTCGCAGGCGTCTTCGATGACGGGCACGTCGAGACGCGATGCCAGCGCCATGAGGGGATCGAGGTCCGCCGCGCGGCCGAACACGTGGACCGGCAGCACGGCTGCGAGACGCCGCGGCGTCCGACGACGCGACGGGCGGAGTGACGGCGGCAACCACGCGGCGGCGTCTCGGCCGCCGCGAGCAATCGCATCGGCCGCTTCTTCCACGCGGCGCGGATCGATCGCGAGCGACTCTGGATCGATGTCGACGAAGATCGGCACCGCACGCTCGTACAGGACGACGTTCGCCGAGGCGACGAACGAAAACGGCGTGGTGATGACGAGGTCGCCATCCGAGACGCCCGCCGCGATGACGGCCAGGTGCAGCGCCGCCGTGCCGCTCGACACGGCCACGGCCTGACGGCAACCGAAGCGCGCCGACCACGCGGTTTCGAACGCGCGCACCATCGGCCCATTGCTCAAGGCACCCGAGTCGAGTACCCGGCGAAGCAGATCGCCGTCCGCGGGCCGAACGTCTGGCGCCGACAGCGTAATGGGCGTACCGGTCCACGAACGCATCCGCTATCCTCTCTGCACGTGCCGGCCCACGGCCGGCGCCTTCACCATGCGCATCCTCATTATTGGCGCAGGCGGCCATGGTCGCGTCGTCGCCGACGCGCTCCTCGAGTCACGTCGTGCCGGCGCTCTCGTCGATCCGGTCGGTTTCCTCGACGATGACGCGTCACGGATCGGCCGCGTGTATGCGTCCATTCCCGTCATCGGCGGGCTCGACGCGCGCGCGCAGGCACCGCACGATGCCGTCATCGTCGCGATTGGCGACAACGCGACGCGCGCGCGGGTGATCGCTGCGATGGACGCTGCCGGCGAGCGGCTCGCGATCTCACGTCATCCGACCGCGATCGTCGCGCCCGACGTCGAGACGGGTGCGGGATCGATGATCTCGGCCGGCGCGCGGATCATGACGGGCACCCGGCTCGGCCGCGGCGTCATCGTGAACACGGGGGCAATCGTCGATCACGACGCGACGATCGGCGACTCGGCGCACGTGGCGCCAGGCGTCGTCCTCGGCGGCGACGTCGTCATTGGCGCGGGAACGCTCGTTGGCCTCGGCGCGCGCGTGCTCCCGGGCGTGTGCATCGGCAAGCGGGTGACGATTGGCGCGGGCGCCGTCGTGCTGGCCGACGTGCCGGATGGCGTGACGTACGCCGGCGTGCCGGCGCGCCTCATCGCGCCGCGCCCCTGAGCTTCGACATGAGACGCTGGCGCCAGCGCACCATGAGCATGGGCGCCAACGTCATGCCGACGCGCGCCGCGAGGATCGGCGCCCGACACGCACGCGCGATCGTCCGGGCCATGCGATATCCCCGGAGACGGCCGGTCGACGTCATCCCCACGTCCTGCGCCAGCGTGCGGCACAAAGCGTCGACGTCGTCGGCCGTGCGCGCCATCGTGAAACGGTCGAGCATCAACGCGCGGCCAGCTGCGCCCAGTCTCCGTGCGAAGGGCCGGTCGCTCGCCAGATGGACGATCGCGTCGGCGAGCGCGGCGGGGTCGTCGGGCGGCACGACCAGTCCCGTCTCGCCGTCGTGCACGGCATCGATCAACCCGCCGACCCGCGTGACGACGAGCGGCGCGCCCATCAGGAGCGCTTCGATGGCGCCCCCGAGATTCTCGCTGCGCGAGCACTGCACGGCCACGTCCACGCCCGCCAAGACGTCGGCGATGTCGGTCCGATGGCCGGTGAAGGTCACAGCGTGGCTCACGCCGAGCGACGCCGCCAGGGCCTTCATCTCCTCCTGATACGCGACGCCGGGCGGTCCCCAGCCGTCGCCGACGAACGCCACATGCGCGCGGGGCAGTCGCGCGAGCACCCGCGGCAGTGCACGCAGCAGGATGTCGTGGCCCTTGATGCCTCGGCCCGCGAGTCGCGGCGATACCTCGGGGCCAGGCATCGGCGGCGGATAGAAATACGCGACCATGCCGATGAGCGGCACGTCCGCCTGAAGGCCGAGGTCGCGTCGAAGACGCGGCGCATCCGCCTTCGTAGGATCGAAGCGATCCGCGCGGCTGCCGTAGTAGATGAGCGCGACGCGATCGGCAGCGACGCCCTTCTCGATGTACAGCCGGCGCGTGTACTCACACGACGCAATCACGCGCGTGTCGAGGCGTGACGTCAGCACCTCGACGCGATCGAAGATCGGCGACTCGAGGAAGTAGGGTCCCGCGTTCATGGAGAGCCGGATGGGTACGTCGGCGATCCAACCGGCGAACCGTCCGGCGACGTTCG
>CALFMR010000239.1 GCA_937880585.1 uncultured Acidobacteriota bacterium | reverse complement strand
GCGATCCGAATCATCGCGTCCGCGCTTCGCTCCACGTCCGCATCCGTCGTCGCCCACGAGCTCACGCTGATCCGCATCGCGGTCTGCCCCTGCCAGACGGTGACGCCGCACCAGCACGTGCCGTCGGCCTGGATGCGCGCGATGACGTCGCGAGTGCGCGTGGCGTCGCCGAAGCTGACGAGAACCTGGTTGAGCGCGACGTCGTTCAGGATCGCGAAACCAGCCTCCGAGAGCCGCGTGGCGAAGCGGCGCGCCTGACGGCAGTTGCGGTCGACGATCTCGGCGATGCCCGCGCGGCCGAGCGCGCGGAGCGCCGCCCAGATCTCGACGCCGCGCGCGCGGCGCGAGAGCTCCGGCGTGAAGTCACTCGGATCGCGCACGCCGGTGCCCGTCGGCAAGTACTCCGCCGTGATCGCCATCGCCGCCCGCAGCGCGTCGGGTTCGCGGACGAATGCGAGGCCGCTGTCATAGGGCACGTTGAGCCATTTGTGCGCGTCGGTCGCCCACGAGTCGGCACGTTCGACGCCAGCGACGAGCGAACGCCGTGAAGGCGCCGCCTTCGCCCACAGCCCGAACGCGCCGTCGACGTGGACCCACGCGCCAGCGTCGCGCGCGGCCGGAATAATCGCGTCGAACGGATCGCACGCGCCCGTGTTCACGTTGCCGGCCTGCAGACAGAGAATCGTCGGTCCGTCGATCGGCGGCATCGCGTCCGCGCGCATGCGTCCTTGTCCGTCGACGGGCACACGCACGACACGCGATCGGCCGAGACCGAGGAGCCCGAGCGACTTGAAGAGCGTCGGATGCGCCTCGGCGCCGACGAGCACCGTGATGGGCGGCGCGCCGAACAAGCCGTCGGCCTCGACGTTCCACCCGGCGCGCGCGAGCACGGCGTGCCGTCCCGCTGCCAGCGCCGTGAAGTTCGCCATCGTCGCACCCGTGACGAAACCGGCGCCCGCGCTGGCCGGCAGATCGAACAAGTCGACGAGCCATCCGAGTGCGACGCGCTCGAGCACGGACACGCCCGGCGTCGGCGCGTGCAGGCCGGCGTTCTGATCCCACGCGCCCGCGAGCCAATTCGCCGCGAGCGCCGCGGGCAGCACGCCGCCGATGACGAACCCGAAGAAGCGCGGCCCGGCCGTCGCAAGTGTCGCCGGCGAGACGACGAGATCGAGCTCGGCGAGCACGTCGCGATCGTCGGATGGCCCGTCCGGCAACGTCTGGTCGAGCGAGGCGAGTGCCGTGATGGCGGCCGCATCTGGCGCGACGCGCCGGTCATCGAGATGGTCGAGATACTCACACGCCCGCCGAGCCGCGTCCTCGAGCAGCGCGCGCGATTCTGCGTTGTCCATGACGGGCATTCTGGCAGACATTCAAGGCGACAGAAGACAGCGCGCAGAGAGCAACAGGCGGACGGCGTGGCGTGCGACAACCATCGTGAACGTCATGATGTCGCGCCGTTCGTCGCGGACGCGGACCTGGTCATTCTGTCCGCAAGGCCCGCAGGGGATCTATCGACGCGGCGCGGCGGGCCGGAACCACACAGGCAAGCAGTGTGGCGGCGACGCAGAGAAGAATGGCGGCTATCACGAATGTCAGCCAATCCGCGGCCCCCACGCCATAGAGCATTCCACGTAGATAGCGGGTCAGCGCGAGCGAGATCATCAGGCCGAGGACCAGGCCCACGCCCGCAAAGTACAAACCTCGTCCCAGGACCTGACGAAAAATGTCCCGCTTGCCTGCACCGAGCGCCATGCGAATGCCAATTTCATGCGTGCGTTGCTTCGTGGCATAGGCCACCACACCATAGACGCCGATAGCAGCGAGGACCAGCGCCAACAGCCCGACGGAACCTGCGACGGCCGCGGCGATGCGCTGAAAGGCGTTCCCCATCCGCATGTTCGCGGCGAGCGTGGTCTCGCTGAAGAGCGGCACGTCAGAATTGAGCTCGTGCACGGTGCGTTCCACGGCAGACGCATAGGACGTCGGATCACCGGCCACACGCACGTATACCGTCTGGTCGGTCCGGTAACTCTGCAACATCGGAATGAGCACCAGCGGCGCCGTACTGTCGACCAGGCGCCGGTACTTCCCATTGGCGGCCACACCCACCACGGTCGTCCAGTCTCTGGCGACCTGCAGCCGCTTGCCGATCGGGTCCTGTCCCGGCCAATAGCGGTCGGCCAATGCCTTGTTGACAATCGAGACCAGCGGCGCGCCGGCATTGTCCCCGTCGGTAAAGTCCCGTCCCGTCAGCATGGCGGTTCGTACCGTCCGCAGGTACTCCGGCCCCACGACCCCACGGTCGACCTCCATGGACTCGATCTTCCCGGGCACATAGCCTTCGGGCTGGATGAAATCCGTATGAATGGTGTAACTCAGCGGCGAGAAATCTCCCAGCGTGACCGCCTGGACGCCCGGCAGCGACTTCAGACGCACGAGCAGCTGTTCGTCGAACGCGATGCCTTGCGCTTTGGAATAACCCATGGGTTTCAGATCAACGCTCGCAAGAAACACGTGGCTGGGATCGAACCCCGGATAGGCATCCTGTGCCTTCCGCTGGCTGCTGACCAAGAGTCCGGCACAGACCAGCAGCAGCAGCGACAGGGCAATCTGTCCGACGACCAGTCCTCCTGCCAGGCGCGACTTGTGGATCCCGCCTGAGGTGTTGAGCGCTTCCTCCTTCAGAGCAGACCCCGGAGCGAGGGCGAGGCGGGACGCTCGAAGCGCTGGCAACACGCCGGACGCCGCGGCCGTGAAGAGCGACATCATCGTGGCCGCCGCGAGCACCGTACGATCGACGCGCGCATTCAGCGCAAGAGGAAGCGTCGTGGGCGGCAGAAACGCGGACAATCCGTGTGCCGTCCATTTCGTCAGCACCAGCGCGAGCCCGGCTCCCGCCAGCGCGATCAACGTACTCTCCACCATCAACTGACGCATCAGCCCCCAGCGGGTTGCCCCTATCGACAGGCGAATGGCGAACTCGCGCCGGCGCGCCACCGAGCGCACCAACAGAAGATTCGCCAGGTTCGCGCAGGCCAGCAGCAAGAGCACCAACGCCAGCGCGAACAGAACCGGCAGCGTTCCATACAGATAGACGTTCACACCAAAGGGCGATCGCCACAGCGGATCGGAGGAGATCGCGTTCGGTCCCTTGTGCGCATCCGGAAACCGCTCCGCGAGGCGCTGCATCAGGATATTCAGCTCGTTCTCAGCCTGGCGATGATCGACTCCCGGCTTGAG
>CALFMR010000238.1 GCA_937880585.1 uncultured Acidobacteriota bacterium | reverse complement strand
GAAGGAGTCTCGTGCGTGCGTTGCGCGTGGATCCGGAGTTCGCCGATCCAGGGCGTACGGTGATCGCCCGGATCGTACCCGCCGCTCGCGACGAGCGTCGACGTGAGGCGTTCTACACGGAACTCCTCGGGCGCCTGCGTCAGTTGCCATTGGTTGCATCGGCCAACCTAGCGGTCGCCCCTCCGTTCGAGGCGGAAACTGGCTGGGTGAAGCCGGACACCGGTGGCGGGGAAGTGCTCATCGGTCGCGTCATCGTGACGCCCGGTACGCTTTCAGCACGCGGCGCACGGTTCGTTGCAGGGCGAGACTTCGATGATCGCGTCGAGCCCGAACCGGACAGTGTGATCGTCAATCAGGTTCTGGCCACCCGCCTGTGGCCGAACGGCGAGGCATTGCGTCAGCAACTCGTGCCAATCGATGGGGCCCCTCGTCGCGTCGTCGGCGTGGTCGACACGGCGCGCTGCAGCGATCTGCTGTCCGAGCCTGAGCCGTGCGCGTGGTACCCCATGTCTCGTGGATTGTCGTCCGCGTTTCTGACGGTGCGTGCGACTGGATCGGTCGCGGCGGTAGCGCCAGCGGTCCGGCGAGTCGCGCACGACATCGATCCCGATGCCGCCGTTGCGGACGTCATGCCGCTCGATGCCTTTCTTCGGACGTTGACGAGTTCTGAACGCGCGGCGGCCATTGGTTCAGCCACGCTCGCCGGCGTCGGCGTGTTGCTGTCGACGCTGGGCGCGTTGTCGGTGTTCGTGGCGGTCATGGCGGACAGCGAACGCGAGTTGGCGATCCGCCTGTCGCTCGGCGCCTCGGTCGGCCGGCTGAGAGCGCGTGTCATGGCGCAAGGCGCCGGGCTCGCAGTGGTGGGCGTGACCCTGGGCCTCGCAATGGCATACGTCATCGCGATACGCCTGGCCGGATTCTTGTACCGGACGACCGCGGTCGACGTCCCGTCGTTCGTCGCCGGGGCTGCGATTGTTGCGATTTGCGCGCTGTGGGCAATGCGGCGTGCGACGAATCGCCTGCGAGAGGGTGACGTCTGGCGCGCGCTCCAACGCCAGTAGTCCCAGGGCCGCTTTCCCGCCGCCGGTGTCAAAACCGTCATGCGCTTCCTGTGGCTGGCCGGCGCCTGCCTGGCGGCGGCCTGCGCGTCGGTGCCGATCAAGCCGGCCGACCAGCAGGACCTGGCCCGGGCGGACGCGCTCGTGCGGCAGGGGTGCTACGACTGCCTCCGAGAGGCCAACGACGTCTACACGCGCCTGGCCGTCGGCAAGGCACGCCGGCTGGTCGCCCTGCGGCTCTTCGAGACGAACCTGCTGCTCGCGCTGCGTGAGAAGGAGATCGGCCTGGATCCCGCGGCATCCATGGCACATGCCCGGGCGGCGACCGACGCATTGCCGCCAGTCATGGATCCCGATCGCTATCTCGCGGACGTGGAGGCCGTGCCCGATCGGTCCGAGGGAATGCCGCACGCCGACCAGGCGGCGTTCACGCGCGCGCACCGGGACTTCAGCCGATCGGTCGACGCCGAGATCGCCTGGATCGCCGCCGGGCCGCTCACACCGGTCGTCGCCACCTACTTGGAGCTCTCACTGGACTGCACGTATCGGTCGCGCGCTGGCATGACGGGCGACCAGTCGGCGCTCGAGACGTCGATCTCGGCCGACGCCGCGCCGCTCCTTCAATACCGGGTGGCCACGTGCACCAAGACCGACGGTGACGCGCTGGCGCGCGTCCGGGCGAGCGTGCCGGCCTTCGTCGAAACGTCGTATTTCCTCGGCGAAGTTGCCGTGGCGCGCCTCCCGTTGGGCGGTGGGTCGACGGCGCGGACGCTCGTGGACGAAGTCCTGACGCACTTCGCCGACTCGCCGGCCGTCGCCTATCTGGCGGGTGCGTTTCAGCAGACGGTCGGCAACTGCGCCGCGGCGCTGACAGAGTACGACGCCGTCCTCGCCGCGCGTCCACAGCACGAGGACGCCTGGCTCGGCCGCACCATCTGCTTGACCTATCTCAACCGGACGAGCGAAGCGATCGCCGCGGCGACGCGCATGATCGATCTACAGCTCGACAATCGCCGCGACGCGTACTACTGGCGCGCCACGAATCACCGCGCCAATCACGCGCTGGACCTGGCGCGGGCCGACATCGAGGCCGCGCGGAAGATGGGCGCGTCACTGACCGTGCTGACGCTCGCCGGGACCATCGAGCACGACCAGGACGACCTCGACACCGCCGAGCGCGATCTCGAGACCGCCGCTGGTCGATCCTCGGGATCGCTCTGCGTCGTGTCCTGGTATCTTGGCTCGGTGCGCGCGAAGCGTGACCGCTGGCGCGAGGCGGGGCAGAACTTCGAGGACGCGTCGGGATGCTACGGTCGTGAAGCCGCCGCCCGCGCCGTCGTGGTCGTTCGTCTCGAGGCCGACGACACGCTCGACGCCGAGTACCGGCGCACGCAATCGGCCAGCCTGCGGAGCCAGATCGCCACCGATCGATCGCAGGAGGCGGTCGCGGCCTTCAACGCCGCCAATTTTCTCAGCGCGGCCGGCGAGTTCACGCGTGTCGATGCGCTCCTCGACGTCGCCGCGCGAGACGCCGACCTCGCGCACGATCTGGTGACGCTGCGGCGTCAGATCGAAGACCGCCGGCAAGCTGCAGCCCGCCGCGCCGCCGTGACACAATAAGCGGCATGGCGGCACGCGCACATTTCGATACGACACTGGGTCAGTTCACGGTCGAGCTGTTCGAGCAGCAGGCCCCGAAAACCGTAGCGAACTTCATCGGCCTCGCCGAAGGGTCGAAGGAGTGGAAGCACCCAGGCACCGGGCAAAAACACACCAAGCCCTTCTACGATGGCATCGTCTTTCACCGCGTCATCAGTGGCTTCGTGATTCAGGGCGGCGATCCACTCGGGAAGGGATACGGCGGGCCTGGCTATCAATTCGAAGACGAGTTCCATCGCGATCTGCGGCACGATCGCGCGGGCATGCTCTCGATGGCCAACGCCGGACCGAACACCAACGGCAGCCAGTTCTTCATCACGCTGGGCCCGACGCCGCACCTCGACGGACGGCACTCGATCTTCGGCGCCGTGACGAGCGGCATGGACGTCGTCGAGAAGATCGGTCAGGTCAAGACCGATCGTGACGATCGCCCGACGACGCCCGTCGTCATCAATAAGATCACCATCGAACGGGACGGAAACGGCGCGGCCTGAACGGCCGCGCCGTCTGCGCGCGGCTTACTTGCCGGTCTTGTCCTTGAAGCCGGCCGGAATCGCCAGGTCCGACGCGTCGACGCTCGTCGCGATCGACAGCACGTCGTGCGTCGTCGTCAGCGCGGTCGTCCGCTGCTGCGGTTCGCCCTTGTGCGTGAGGCGTCGCGCGAACCGTCCACCGAAACCGCCCAGTCCGCCACCGCCGCCGCCGGAGTCGTCGGCGCTGGCTTCCTTCATCTGTTCCGGGCTCTTGACCCCGTCGACGACGACCGTCGTCGAGAGCGGCGTGCCCTGGAGCTTGTCGCCCTGCGCTGACATCTCCCCGCTGAGCCGCTGCAGGCCCGGTAGGAGCGCGGCGAGCGTCGTCGCCTGCTGCGGATCGATCCCGGCGAGCGTGCTGCCATACACGGCGTCGAAGAACTTCCGCTGAAAGGCCGTCTTCTCGTCGAGCGACGCGATGCGCGGCGCGAGCCACATGGTGCTCGTCATGATCAGGCCGCCGCTCTCCTCGATCTTCTTGCCCTTCTCGTGCATCGTCAGCGTCACGACGACTTCGCGCGTGTCGTAGCCGATGATCGTCTTGTGCTGGCCGGTTTCCTTGACGTCGACGTCGACGGCGAGCTGCTGCTCCGGCTGTGCCGGCTGCTGCTGGGCCTCGGGCTGCGTCTTCTCCGCCTGCTTCTCGGCGTCGGCTTGCGCCTTCTCGAGCTCCGCGCGCATCTCGGCGAACGTGCGGACGCGGTACTCCTTCTTGCGCATGTCGAGCTGATAGACCTTCTCCTCGCCGAGGTCGACGATCCGGCCTGTATTGCCGGTGATCTCCGACATGCGGTTGCCCTTGACGGCGACCGTCGTGGTGATGCCGTTGTCGCCGCCCGCCATGCGGTTGACGATGCTGCCCATCATGCCCGCGAACTTCACGGTGGTCTTTTCGCTGGTCTTGACGTCAGCGCGAATGACAGGGACGGCGAGCGCCACGCACGCCGCGGCCGCCGACCAGGTAATCCAACGCTTCATTGAGTGCCTCCGGGGGGATGAGGATGACCGCCACGCGCGGCGTCGCGCGCGGCGCCGTGGCCGCGCGGCTCATCGAGCGTGCACGGCCGACACACGGGGCACGGCGACGCCGGCCCCGGACGGCTCAGGTATTCTAGCGGCGATTCCGGCGAAAAGAAGAGGGGCGTCGCGCGGGCACGTCAGGAGGAGAGCGCGGCGGCTTCCGGCGTCGGATAGCGCCGGGCCACGTACTCATCGACGAGCGACTGGAAGGCGCGAGCCAGCTCTTCGTAGGTCCCACGCAGCGTCGTGACGTGTTCGCCGTCGACGTAGACCGGGCAGTTGGGCGACTCGCCCGTGCCTGGCAGCGAGATGCCGATGTTGGCGGCCTTGGACTCACCCGGGCCGTTGACGACGCATCCCATGACGGCGACGGTCATCGTCTCGACGCCGGGATGGTGGATCTTCCATTCGGGCATCTTCGCTCGCACGTAGCCTTGGATCCGCTCCGACAGTTCCTGGAACGTCGACGATGTCGTCCGGCCGCAGCCGGGGCAGGCCGTAATCGATGGCGAGAAGGACCGCAGCCCGAGGGCCTGGAGGATCTCGCACGCGGCGTACACCTCCTCACGTCGATCGCCACCCGGGCGCGGCGTGAGTGAGACGCGGATCGTGTCGCCGATGCCCTCGTTCAGCAAGATCGCGAGCGCGCTCGCCGACCAGGCAACACCTTTGATCCCCATGCCCGCTTCGGTGAGGCCGAGGTGCAGCGGCTGATCGGTCTTGCGCGCGAGGTCGCGATAGACGGCGATGAGATCGCGCGGCCGCGAGACCTTGCACGAGATGATGATCTGGTGCTTCGTCAAGCCGCACTCGAGCGCGAGCTCGGTCGACTGCAGCGCCGAGAGCACCATGCACTCGTTCAGGATCTCTTCGGACGAGCGGCCGAGGTTGCCGTCCGTGTTCTCCTGCATCTTCGCGACGACGAGCTCCTGGTTGAGCGAGCCGCCGTTGACACCGATGCGGACGGGCTTCTGATGATCGACGGCGACCTTGCAGATGGTCGCGAACTGCTCGTCACGGCGTCGGCCCGTGCCGACGTTGCCGGGATTGATCCGGTACTTGTCGAGCGCGCGCGCAGCGTCCGGATACCTCGTGAGCAGCAGATGGCCGTTGTAGTGGAAGTCGCCGATGAGCGGCGCCGTGCAGCCGGCGTCGAGCATCCGCTGTTTGATCTCCGGCACCGCCGCGGCGGCCTCCGGCGTGTTGACCGTGACGCGGACCATCTCCGAGCCGGCCTCGGCCAGTTCCACGCACTGGCGCGCCGTGGCCACTGCGTCGGCCGTCTCGGTCATCGTCATGCTCTGGACGACGACGGGCGCGCCGCCGCCAACCTGGACGTGGCCAACCTTGACGGCGACAGTGCGCGAGAACCGCAGCGGTGCGGACATTCCCAAGATCATGCCACGCCCGCGGCACGGGCCCAAGTCCCGGGGGCCGGTGCGGCGGTGCGCGCCGGCGATTCGGGCCTGCGAGGCGCGGCCGCGAAAACATCGCGTGATAACGGTAAAATCGGGCTGGACCGAAACCGCTCGTTCCCTTCACACGCGGGAGACTCTATGCGCATGCGACGGTATCTCACCGGGGTCGTTTTCGCGATCGTCACGCTGGCGGCCGCCACGGCGGCCTTCGCCCAGGCCGCCGTCACCGAGACGGACATCGCCAGGCTCGACACCACGGCCGGCGAGATCCGC
>CALFMR010000237.1 GCA_937880585.1 uncultured Acidobacteriota bacterium | reverse complement strand
CGATCGGCGCCGCCGGCCTCGGCGGCACGGTCTTTATCCGTTCGATCCCGGCGTCTTGCGCACGAACGCGACCGGCGCCGTGCCAGGCGGCGGAATCATCGCCATGTCGGCGGCCAGTTCGGCCACCGACGTCGCGCCGAGCGCGGCGGCAATCCGATCCTTCAGCCGCCACAGCGGATCGCGGATGTTGCACTTCGCGTACTGGTCGCAACTGTGGTCGACATCCGAGCAGGCCGTCACGGTCAACGGCCCGTCGACCGCCTGGATGACGTCGACCACCGAAATCGACGCGGCCGGACGGCTCAGTCCGTAGCCGCCGCGAATGCCCTGGTGCGAATCCAAGAGATGCGCGCGCACGAGCTTCTGCAGGACCTTCGCGAGCAGCTCCGCGGGAATGTCATAGGCTTCGGCCAGTTCACGCGCCGACAATGCGCCCTGATCGGCGTGCGCGGCCAGATGACGCATGGCCAACAGCGCGTAGTCCGCTTTCTTCGAGAGCCTCAACATGAATTGCCTCGCGGAAATCCGACCGAACAAGTCCATCTTAACGGCTGCGACAAGGTCCGACAAGCCTTTCGCGCCATCTAACTCGTTGATGAGACTGGTCTTAATTAGTGACGCCGCGCGCGGAGAACGCCAGCGGCCGAATGCCGCGAGACGACGGACGCCGCCAGATGTGACCTGCGTTGTCCGACTGGCCCCGCTACACTGACGCGATGTTCGACGTCGTCCTTGCCGGCCTCGTCGGCGCCTGTCTCGGCGCCGCGCTCGTCGCGATCTTCTGGCTGCGCGATCGCCAGCCGCTCGTACGCGATGCCGCACGGCTCGAGGCCGAACGCAATGCCGCGACGCAGGCCGCCGAGGCGCAGCGCACCGCGCTCGCCGACAACCAGCAGCAGCTCCGCGACGCGTTCGCCGCGCTCGCCCACTCGGCGCTCGCCGACAACCGGCGCGACTTCCTGACGAATGCCGAGTCGCTCTTCCAACCCGTCCGCGAGTCGCTCACGCGCGTGCAGGAACGGCTGGCCGAAGTCGACAAGGCGCGCGAAGGCTCGTTCCGCTCGGTCGCAACGAGCTTGCAATCACTCGCCACCGCCGAAGAGCAGCTTCGCGCCGCGACGCAACAGCTCTCACAGGCGCTGCGCTCGCCGAACGTGCGCGGCAAGTGGGGCGAGATCCAGTTGAAACGCATCGTGGAGCTCGCCGGGATGCTCGGCCAGTGCGACTTCTCGGAGAAGCCGAACGCGACGACAGCCGACGGCCAACGTCAGACGCCGGACCTCGTCATCCGCCTCCCCGGCGGCGCCAGCGTCGTCGTCGACGCGAAGGTGCCGATCGATGCGTACCTTGCGGCGACCAACGCGACGAGCGACGACGTCCGTGCGCGCCAGCTCACGGCGCACGCCAAGCAGGTGCGCGATCACGTCCGCGCGCTGGGCTCGAAGGAGTACTGGAAGCAGTTCGATCCGGCGCCGGAACTGGTCGTGATGTTCCTGCCACTCGAGCCGCTGCTGTCGGTGGCCTTCGAGCAGGATGGCGCGCTGCTCGAAGAGGCCGCGCGGCTCCACGTCATTCCCGCGACGCCGATGACGCTCCTGGCGCTGCTGAAGGCCGTCGCCTACGGCTGGCAGCAGCAGGTCGTCGCCGACAACGCGCGTGAGATCCAGGCGCTCGGCCGCGATCTCTACGAACGGCTCGCGACGATGACCGCGCACATCGAAGGCGTGGGACGCAACCTGCGCGAAGCGTCCACGAGCTACAACCAGGCCGTCAGCTCGCTCGAGCAGCGCGTGCTGCCCGCGGCGCGCCGATTCAAGGACCTCGGCGTGGGCGCGTCGAAGACGCTCGATCAGCTCGAAGCGATCGACCCCGAGCTTCGGCCCATCGTCAAACCCGAGTTGCTCGGCGCGGTCGATGACGAGCCGGCGATGACTTCGGCCGATCGCCCCGCGGGCGCGATGGACGACGCCATCGAGCGCGGCCTCGCCGCTACTTCAACTCGACCGTCAGACTGACGCGCGCGTCGACGTCGATCTCGCCGGGCGTAATGGGCGTCGAGACGTCCTTGGCCACCGCGCGTTCGGCCGCCATGTACATCGGGCGTGGCGCGGGCGCGCCCATGTTCTGATCGTCGATGCGTACGACCGCACCCAGCGTCCGCTTCGCGCCGGCCGCAATCGCTTCGGCCCGCGCGAGCGCGGCCTGCACGGCCAGGCCCAGCGCTTCGCGCTCGGCACCTTCTCTGTCCTTCAGATCGAAGCGCGGCCCGGTGATTGAAATCGTCGAGCTGCGGATGTTGTCGGCCGCGTCGATGACGTCGCCGAGCTTCGCCAGGTCGTCGACGCGGACCTCGATCTGGTTGTGCGCGACATAGCCCTTGACGGTGCCTCGGCCGTTGTTCCATTCCATCTCGGGCGTCAGCGAATATCCCGTTGTCCGAATCGCGTCCGCGGCGACGCCCGCCGCCTTGAGCGCGTTCTGGACGTTCGTCATCGCCTCGGCGCCAATCCGGCGCGCTTCAGCGGCGCGCGCGTCACGTCCGTCAGCGGCGATGGTCAGCCACGCCCGATCGGGAGCGCGCGTGACGGTCGCGTCCCCCTGTGTCACGACAACGGGTCGATCGACGGTCTGAGCGGCGGCCGGCACGGCGGCCAGCGTGAGCGCGAGGACGGCGATGGTTTTCGTGATCATGCCGCCAGCATAGCCAGCAGGCACGTCTGCGGCAACGACGAATGAAGGACGCAGAATCTCGTAGGGAACAGCGGGTCCCGGCGCACGAGCAAGCGGCGCTCGGACATCAGAGGCGGCGCGTTGGGCCGGCGTCAGCACCCCCGACATCAGGCTCACGCCGCTCCACGTCGAGAGCGTCGAGGCCCGCTGCGAAGTACAGACGATAGCCGGCGGATTCCAGTCGGCCCCCGGGCGGTCGCTACGGCCGTCGCATGAGACGCGGGACCGCCGCCACGATGAACGCGGCGACGTCCTCTTCCGCGAGCTCGCTCACTGGCTTCCCGCGGCCGAGTGGCTGCTCGTCGACGAGCACACCCTGGCGGCGGCGCGTGACGCTGACGCGGCCCAGGACGACGGGGCGATCGCCGCTCGCGTCGAATTCGACCTCGAGATAGGTCTCGGGCGAAGACGAGGACGCGAGTCGCGCGCCGCCCGCGGGCGTGTGCACGATGAACGCCTGACCGGCGGCGACGAGCACCGATGCGGACTGGCGCATCAGCGGCACGACGACGTCGGCGAGAAACGCCTCGTACTCCTTCGTTGCTGCGTCGACGGTCGCGCGCCGCGACGCGGCATCCTTCCGCGCCTCGTCGAGCGCGTGCAAAATGCGTTTCCGGAGATCCGAGACATCCATTTTCGACAGGCCTCGCCGCTCATTCTATCTGCCGCGGCCGCCGCCTCGTGCGTGGCGCGTGCCCGGTCGTCCGATCACGCGGACGTCGCATCCTGCTCGCCCGTCCGCATCATAATGACGCGATGCTCCCGTCGCAGACCGTCGAGAACTACTTGAAGACGATCTTCCTCGCGCAGGAAGCCGCGTCGGACGCGGCGCCGCTCGTGCCCGTCGGCCAGATCGCCTCGGCGCTCGGCGTCGTCCCTGGCACCGCGACGACGATGGTCAAGGCGCTGGCCGATTCGGGACTGGTGCACTACGAGCCGTACATGGGCGTGCGATTGACGCCGGCCGGCGAAAAGCTGGCGGGGCTCGTGCTGCGCCGGCATCGGCTCGTCGAGCTGTTCCTCGTGCGGGTGCTCGGCATGAGCTGGACCGACGTGCACGACGAAGCCGAGCGACTCGAGCACGCGGTCTCGGACGAGCTCATCGAGCGCATCGACGACATGCTCGGCCATCCGTCGGTCGATCCGCACGGCGATCCGATCCCCACGGCGGAAGGCACCATGGCGCAGACGACGGCGGTCGACCTCGTCCACGCGCCGCTCGGGACGCCGCTCGTCGTCGAGCGCGTGCTCGACCAGGACGCGGCGTTCCTGCGCTTCATCGAGGAACACCAGCTCAAGCCTGGCAGCCGCGTCGTCGTCGCCGCGCGCGACACGGCCGCTGACTGTATCCAGGTCCGCGCCGAGTCGGGCGACGAGACGACGCTGGGACTTCGGGCTGCCGAAAAGGTCATGGTCGGTTCGGGCACGGCATCGGGCGACTGAACACCGGTTCGCTTGCCTTCGGGCCATGATCGGCGTATGATTTTGATTCGTCAAAATTAATACTCTGGCTTATCAAAATCGCGCATCGTTGCCCATATGCCCGCCATCGGTCTGGCACCTCTCATTGCTTTGCTGCTCCAGCAACCCGTCACGGCGCCGGCTCCCGAATCGGAGCCCCAGTCCATCTCGGACAACAGCTTCCTGATCGAAGAGGCCTACAACCAGGATCGCGGCGTCGTGCAGCACATCTCGCTCTTCACGCGCGAGTGGCGGTCGGGCGAGTACCTGTACAGCTTCACGCAGGAATGGCCCGTCGATGCCGCGCCCGCGCACCAGTTGAGCTACACGATCCAGGTGCCGTCCAACGGCGACGGCGCGGGGTTCGGCGATCTCTGGTTCAACTGGCGCTATCAGAGCGTCAGCCGGGATCGCTTGGCCATTGCGCCCCGTGTCAGTGTGTCGGCCCCGACGGGCGACGCGAGTCGCGGTCTCGGGGCCGGCGGCGTGGGCGTGCAGGCCGCGCTGCCGGTCAGTGTGCGAGCGGGCGATCGTTTCGTCCTACACTCGAACCTGTCCGGCACGATCGTGCCGCACGGCCGCGACGAGGCCGGCGATCGCGCGGCGACCGGCGCGATTCTCGTCGGACAGAGCCTCGTCTGGCTGACGTCGCCGCGGTTCAACGTGTTCTGCGAAGCACTCGTGAACCGCGAGTCTTCGGTCACCGGTCCGGGTACGACCGCGTGGGACACGACCATCGTGATCGATCCGGCCGTACGCTGGGCCTACAACTTTCACAGCGGCCTGCAGATCGTGCCCGGGATCGGATTTCCCATCACGCTCAACGGTGGTCCCGACGAGCGATGGAGCGTGCTCGGCTACCTGAGCTTCGAGCACCCGTTCCGGCACTGACGCCATGTCGCTCGACCAGTCATCGCCGGCCTCGCCGCCACCGGATCGCACCGGCGGCTGGCGCGCCGTGCGCGAGGCGGTGAGCCTGCCGGAAGTCCACGCGTCGATTCCCATTCCCGACGGCTCGTTCTGGCGGAAGCTCATCGCGTTCGCCGGCCCGGGCTATCTCGTTGCCGTCGGCTACATGGATCCCGGCAACTGGGCGACGGATCTCGCCGGCGGCGCGCAGTACGGCTACGCGCTGCTCAGCGTGATCATGATCTCGAACCTCATGGCGATCCTGCTGCAGGCGCTCGCGGCGCGGCTCGGGATCGCGAGCGGCCGCGACCTCGCGCAGGCCTGCCGCGACAGCTACTCGCGCCCGACGACCTACGTGCTGTGGGTCTTGTGCGAGATCGCGATCGCGGCGTGCGACCTGGCGGAAGTAATCGGCGCGGCGATCGCGCTCAACCTGCTGTTCGGGCTGCCGCTCATCTGGGGCGTGTCGCTGACGTCGCTCGACGTGCTCATCGTGCTGTACCTGCAGCACCGCGGCTTCCGCTACGTCGAAGCGCTCGTCGTCGGCCTCATCCTCGCGATCGCGGGGTCGTTCGCGATCGAGATCTGGTTCGCGCAGCCGTCCGTCACGGACGTCGCCCGGGGATTCGTGCCGAGCGTGGAGATCCTGCGCGATCCGAACATGCTCTACATCGCCATCGGCATCATCGGCGCGACCGTGATGCCGCACAACCTCTACCTGCACTCGTCGATCGTGCAGACGCGGAAGTACGGCGACTCGGAGACGAGCAAGCGCGAGGCGATCCGATTCGCGACGATCGACTCGACGGTCGCGCTGATGTCGGCGCTGTTCATCAACGCCGCGATTCTCGTCATCGCGGCCGCGACGTTCCACGGCACCGGGCACGAAGACGTCGCCGACATCTCGGACGCGTACCAACTGCTCTCGCCACTCCTCGGCAGCGGACTCGCGAGCGCGCTCTTCGCCATCGCGCTGCTTTGCTCGGGCCAGAACGCGACGCTCACGGGTACGCTGGCGGGTCAGATCGTGATGGAAGGCTTCATCAACCTGCGCCTGCGTCCGTGGCTGCGCCGGCTGATCACACGGCTCATCGCCATCATCCCGGCGATCATCGTCGTCTATCTATATGGCGAGCGTGGGACGGGCGCGCTGCTCATCCTGAGCCAGGTCGTGCTCAGCCTGCAGTTGCCATTCGCCGTGTTCCCGCTCGTCGCGTTCACGGGCAACCGCGCCAAGATGGGCGCGTTCGTCAGTCCTGGCTGGATGCGCGGGCTCGCCTGGGTCGTGGCTGTCGTGATTGCGGTGCTGAACGCGTGGCTGCTCTACCAGACGGTTGTTGGCTTGTAGAATCCCCCCATGTACCGGCGCATCCTCGTCGCCGTCGAACATTCGGACGCGGACCGGACGATCCTCGAGCATGCGGGCGAGCTCGCCCGGTTGACCGGCGCGACGCTCGTGCTCGTCCACGTGGCCGACGGCTGGGCCGCGCGCAATCTCGAACATCTGAAATTGCGCGAGTCCGAGGAGATGCGCGAGGACCGGCAGTACCTGGAAATGCTGCAGCGTGACTTGACGACGGCGGGACTCCGCGTCGAGGCGCGCCTGGCCGCGGGCGATCCGGCGACCGAGCTCATTCGCGCGGCCGAACGGGAACACGTCGATCTCATCGCGATGTCCACGCACGGCCATCGCTTTCTCGCCGACCTGCTGCACGGCGCGACGGCGGATCGCGTGCGGCACCTCGTGAGCGTGCCGGTGCTCCTGCTGCGAGCCGAAAAACCGGCCGCGCCGCGCGAACGCGGCTGAAGAGTCGCCGGACTATTCGCGATATTCGGCGAACGACGTCGGCGTTTCCCAGACGCGCACGGCCACGACCGGCAGCCCCTGCTCGCGCGAGATGTCGAAGATGAGCTTCGCGATGCGTTCGACCGTGGGGTTGCTCTCGAGCGTGAAGACGGGCTCGTTCAGCCGCGTGAGCGGCTCGACGAGGGGATCGTCCTGCCGCAGAATCATCTTGTGATCCAGCTCGCGATCGATCCAGCCTTTGACGACGCGCTTGATGTCCGAGAAGTCCGCCACCATATTGCGGCTGTCGAGCCGATCGGTGCGCACGTCGACCTCGACAATGGCGTTGTGCCCGTGCGGATGCTTGCAGACGCCGTCATACTCCAGCAGCCGATGCCCGTAACAGAAATCGATCCGTTTGGTGACGAGATACATACTGCACACTCTACCCCAGCGGGACGGACCGCATGAGGGCCGCGGTCCTCTTCTCCGGCGGCCTCGATAGCGCTGTTCTCCTCGCCTCCGAGCGACAGGCGGCCGACCGCGTGTGGCCGGTCCACGTGCGATCGGGATTCGCGTGGGAGGATGACGAAGCGCGCGTCATCGCCGATCTCGTCGCTCGTCCGCCGTTCGTCAACCGCGTCGAACCCGTGACGACGCTGACCGTGGACATGCGCGACGTCTATCCCGCGTCACACTGGGCGATGACCGGTCACGCGCCCGCCTACGACACGCCCGACGAGGACGTGTACCTCGAGGGACGCAACATCACGCTCATCGCGAAGACGGCCGTGCTCTGTGCGCGACTCGACATCGCGCGGATCGCCATGGGTCCGCTCGCGGGCAATCCGTTCCCTGACGCGACGCCGTCTTTCCTCGAGACCATGGCGCGCGCCCTGTCGCTCGGTCTTGCGCACGACGTGACGATCGCCGCGCCGTTTCGCGATCGTCACAAGGAAGACGTCATCGTCCTCGGCGAATCGCTCAACGTGCCGCTGGAACGCACGCTGTCGTGCATGAGCCCCGATGCGGGCCGTCACTGCGGCCGCTGCAGCAAGTGCCGCGAGCGCCAGGACGCGTTTCGCGCGGCCGGAGTCGCTGACCGCACCGTCTACGCGACGCCGCCTCCCGGCTGACGTGAAGGACGTCGTCAACTTCGAGCGTCGAGCTCTGGACTTCGAAAACTTGCGGACCAAGCTGCGGGCGAAGCGAGCGCTCAGCGAAGGTCCGGCGTCAGCGTGATCTTTCGACCTTTGAGTGGGAGCGACGGGACGGACGGATCACGCAGCCATGTGCGATCCGCGTGACGCAGGAGACGCCGGAGGCCGGCCTCGTCGGGCGCGGAGCAGATGATGACGCCCGGACTCAGACCTGGCGGAAAGCGGCGGTCGTCGAAGAAATCGAAGTCGAGCGTCACGAGCGTCCGCCCGAGATCGAGCGCGCGCGTGTAGTGCACTTCGTCCGCCGCGCGGCGGAACGCCGGATCCTCGAGGACGAACAGCACGTCCCATCCCAGATCGCGACGCATGAAGGCGACGATGCCGACGGGCAGATTGGCGTCGGCGTAGACGCGGGGCGCGTCGACGATGGCCGGGATGATCGGCCCGAGCTCGGAAGCGAGCGTCCCCATGATGATCACCGGCGGCCGGGCCGGTCCGTGTCCTCCGCGCCGCCGCGATGACGGTCAGTTCGTGCGCCGGCGTTTTTTCGCGGCTTGCCGAGCGAGCGCTTGCCGGCGGAGATCCGCGACGAGCGCCGTCCGCCGGCCATACAGCGCCTTGCGCCGCCGCGTGCCGTGCTTGCTGCCGACCGCGTATTCGCAGAAAAGCGGAAACGCGATCGTCGAATCGCAGTAGGTCACGACCGTGTCCGGCAGCACGCCCGGATTCACCTTGCCCCAGCTCACGGCCTCCGACGGCGTCGCGCCCGACAGTCCACCCCAGACGACTTGATCGGTCGTCATCTGGATGAAGAAGTCGTTGCCGCCTTTCGGAATACCGTAGACCTCCCACAACGTGGGCTGCCCCTGCAGATAGAAGTTCTTCGGCGAGCCGCCGCCGAGGATCACGCAGCCGTTCTTCTTCGCGGCCAGCACGATCGCGCACACCTCGTTCACGTCGAGGTTCGGATCGATCATCAGCCCGCTGCCGTTCATCAGCTCGTGCCACGCGACCGTCATGCCGATCGAGCTGTCGCCGGGCGACGAGGTGTACACCGGCACACCGAGCTTGGCGGCGCGCGCGACGACCGAATATTCCTCGCAGCCCGGCCGACGCTCGATCAAATCCTGTCCGAGCCGGTAGTGCAGCTCCGAGGTCGAGATCGGGCCGTCGAGTCCCGACCGCGCGAGGAAGTCGCGGATGTACGCGTCGGTCTCGAGCAGCACCTTCGCTGGAAACAGCACGTCGTAAATGCGGATGACACCGGCCGCATAGAGATCGCGGTCATCGAGGAACGGCGATCCGCGCCGCAGCGTGAAGTTCAGCGCGTAGTGCAGGTCGTGATAGAGGTTCGCGCCGGTGCTGATGATGAAGTCGACGAGCCCGCGCTCCATCATCTCGATCACGCAGCCGCCGAGCCCGGCGGGCGTCATCGCGCCGGCGATCGTCAGGCCGATCGTCGTGTCGTTCTTCGGCGCGAGCATCTTATCGGCGAAGATGCGGCACGCTTCCGACAACCGCCCCGCGTTGAACGCCTGAAAGCCCTGATCGATGAGCGTCCGCACGGCCGGATGGCCGGTCGGACGATAGTAAGCAATGGGACGGCCGGTGAGATAACGGCGGGGACCTCTGGCCTGAGATCCAGGGGCGCGATGCGGCACGGTTTAGCTTACCATTGGCCCCCATGGATACGATGGCATCATCGACCGCCTTGACGTGGTTGTACTGGATGGCCGCCGCGCTCGCTGCCATCGTCATCATCTTCCTGTGGGTCGTCGCGGCGAAGGGCCGGCGGATACCCGGCGAGCACGTGTTCCGCGCCAGCCGCTGGAGCCGTGGCAACCATCTGCTGCCGGCGCAGGTCGCCATCACGCCCGAGAGCATCACGCTCTACCAGCCGCAGTGGATCGGCAAGCTCGAGGAATCCATCCATCTCGCGCACGTCGCGTCGATCAAGATCGACACGCACCTCGTCTTCTCGGACGTCTTCATCGAGACGAGCGGCGGCCGCGATCCGATCATCTGCCACGGCCACACCAAGGGCGAGGCGCTCTCGATGAAGAACATCATCGAGAGCTATCAGTCCCGTCACTATCAAGCGGAAGCCGGCGGCCCATCGACCGCCCAGGCCTGATCGACGCGATCAGAGCCCCATCGCGTGGTAGCCGCCGTCGACGAGGAGCACTTCGCCGGTGACGGCGCGGCCGGCCGGACCGAGCAGGAACACCGCGGCGTCGGCGACTTCGGCCGCGTCGACGGTGCGCCGGAGCGGCGCGCGATCGCGGTAGGTCTGCAGGATGCTGGAGAAGCCTGAAATGCCCGACGCGGCCAGCGTCTTGATCGGCCCGGCGGAGATCGCGTTCACGCGAATGTTCTTCGGACCGAGATCGGCCGCGAGATAGCGGACGGAGGATTCGAGCGCGGCCTTCGCCACGCCCATGACGTTGTAGTTGGGGAACACGCGCTCGGCGCCCAGATAGCTGAGCGTGAGAATGCTGCCGCCGCGCTCGGCCATGAGCGGCGCCGCGCCACGGGCGAGCGCGACGAGCGAGTACGCGCTGACGTCGAGCGCGCGGCGGAAGCCTTCGCGCGACGTCTCGACGAACGGGCGATCCAGATCGTCGCGGTGCGCGAACGCGACACCGTGTACGAGGAAGTCGAGCCGTCCGTACCGCGCGGCGATCGCGGCGAAGAGCGCGTCGATCTCCGCGTCGCTCGTGACGTCGCATGGCGCGAGCAGCGGATCATCGAGTGTTGCGGCCAGCTCACGGACGTTCTCTTCGAGTCGCGCGCCCTGATAGGTCAGCGCGAGACGCGCGCCCGCAGCGGCCGCGGCCTGCGCAATGGCCCAGGAGATCGATCGTTTGTTGGCGACGCCGACCACGAGGCCGACGCTGTCGGACGGAAATGCGTGGGTCATCGGACGGGCAGGACGAGCTCAGCGGGGACGCTTGTGCCGGCTGCGATGCCGGCCGTGACGGCCGCGTTCGTGGCCGGGTCCGTTGCCATTGCCATTGGCATTGCCGTTGACGTTGCCGTTACCGTTCGCGTTGCCATTCCCGTTCCCGTTGCCACCCCAGCCGCCGCCGTAACCATAGCCGCGGGCGCCGAAGCCGCCGCGGGGACGCTGGCGCTGATGCATCGTGAACTCGGGGATCGGGCGCGGAGGAGGAGGTTCGCCGTCGACGCGCGGGAGGGTCGCGCGGATGAGCTGCCGGTGCAGCGGCCAGACCTCGTCGCGCGCGGCCGGCGCCTCGTCGGACTCGATGGCGACCTCCGCGGGCGGCGGTTCGACCCTGGCCGGCGTGGCGGCTAACGGCGGCGTGGCCGCCGCTGAGGGCGAAGCCGGAGCCGCGGCGCGCGGCGCGACGAGCTGACCGGGCGTCAACTCGATCGACTCGTCGCCAGCGCCGTCGTCTTTCTTGCGGCGGCGCGGTTCCTTCGCGTGTTTGTAGACATGCTCGGCGTCACAGGTCGTGCACCGGGTCTGACGGATGGCGTCTTCAATGATGGCGACGATCGCGTGGTTGGTGACTCGTCGCTCTCGCGGACAATAGTCGTCCACGATGTCGCCAAGACGCAGCGGGCGCTGCTCCATTCAATTCTCCCGACGGTTATCCATTTCCGGTTCTCGGGCGCGACCTCGGCCCAGCCTCTCGGCCGTGGCCTGTCATCGCTCGGTCGCGCTCATCTTCGAGGTCGGACGGGACCCCGACGCGGAAGGACGTTCGATCGTGCAGGTCATCGCAGCATAACAACAAATCCGGACCGTCGTCAAAGCGCGGCCCGGTCGATCCAGGCCAGGGCGGCGGCGAGCACCGGGTCGCGGCCCTGGCGCAGATCCTCGGGCGTCAGCGGTACGACTTCGTCCGGTTGCACGCCGGCCCCTTCGAGCCGCCGGCCCGCCGCCGTGACGAAATCGCCGACGGCATATTCCAGGACCTCGCCGTCAGGCAGCGTCCGCGTGGCCGCCGGCAGGGCCTGGCCCATCGAGCGTACGCCGAAGACGCGCGCCCGCCCGAGCCCCTGAAGTCCGCCGGTGAAACACTCCGACGCGCTCGCCGTCAGCTCGTCGACGAGGATGGCCAACGGGCCGGCGAACGGCTCGACGCGCCGCCCGTCGGCTGTCGACCGGCGGGGGTTCGCGCGCATTTCAAGGTCCGCGCCTGCCACGTGCATACGCCCGAGAAGCGCCGGTTGTGACAGGAAATATCCGGCCACGCCACGAATCATGTCCGCCAGACCGCCGGGATTGCCGCGAAGATCGATCACGATGCCCGCCGCGTCCCGATTGGCCTCCATGGCGCTCGCGAGCGGCCCGTCAATGGCGGGGAGCCACACGTTGAAGGCGAAGACACCGGCGCGGCGTCCGGCCGGCGTCTGGGCTTCGATCGTCCGCGTCCGCACGTGCAGCGCGGGCAGATTGCCAATCGTCACGGCCTCGCCCGCTTCGTCGGCGCGCGGCACGATGACCTGCCGCTCGACACGGTCCGCACCACGGAGGACGAGCGTGGCGCTCGAACCCGCCGCGCCGCGCAACGCGATGGTCGCCTCGCGCCAGGCGCGCAGACGCGCGGTCCGCGCTTCGTCGCCGTCGCCGCCAGGCAGCATCGCGGGTAGCGTCTCGGCGTCGACGCGTACGATTTGATCGCCCGGCCGCACGCCAGCAGCGTGTGCCGAGGACCCGGCCGGCACGTCGGTGACGATGATGCCTTGCGCCATCGCGCGCACGGACACCGGCACGACGTCGGGACCCCGATCGCGGGCCGTGGTGAGGATCGAGAAGTGCGAGCGGTGCAGCCGCTCGAGCATGTCGGTGATGACCTGCCGCGCGGCTTCAGGCGTGCCCGCCGCCAGGACCTTCGGCCGCAACTCGGCGCGGACGGCGTCCCAATCCACGCTATCGGGCACGGACGCCGCGTTGCGAACGGTCTGCCACGCGTCATCGAACGCGGCCACGATCGGCGCACGCCAGTCCTGCGCGGCGGCCATCGATGCGCCGGCCGTCAAGAAGACGAACGCGATCGCGACGAACCGCGCGCCAATCGACGCGGAGCAATCAGGGCTTGAGAAGCGCACGGATCTCGGCGGGCGGCTCGAACGCGGTGTCGGGCACCGTGTTGTACTCGCAGGAGCTAATCGTCACGACCTGCTCGAGCCCCAGCGCGCGCTGAATGATCGTCGTCGGCTGGAGGACGGCACCGAAGGGTCGATAGTCGCGGAGGATGTTCACCGTCGCGACTTCACCCTGCGGCGTCGCGTGCTGGCCTTCGGATCCAAGCTGCAGGCCGGTCGACACGTCGAAGTACTCGGTCTCGCGGTGTCCGGACGCGAGGACGACGTTCACCTTGTACGCGTCATGGCCGTCGAACGCCGCGCGGCCAACGGTCGTGAGGTCGCGCACGTGCGGCGACTCGTGCAGCGTCGCGTCGAACCACGCATCGTCTGCGGCATCGGCGAGCTGCTGGCCGGAGAGCAGTTCGGGGCCGGCAATGGGACTGAGCGTCCACCCGATCGATCCGTTGTAGCCGCTCTCGATCCGGCCGATGCCCGCGATCGTCACGCGATACAGGAGCTTGTTCGGCCGCGCGGACAAGAGTTCCAGATCGCCGGCAATGCCCTGAGCGGCAATCTCGAAGCGGCCGTAGGCCCGCAGGGACGTGAGCGCACGATACGCGGCCTCGCCGCCGATGGCTGCGACATGGCGCGCGATGATGTCGCGCGCGGCCGGCAGCGGCGCCTGATTCGATGGCGTGGGCTGTCTCGACGGCGCCGTCTCTGGCGCGGCCGCGAGGGCGACGACGCTCGCGATGGCCGACACGGCCGTCACCACCCACATCGGCAAGCGCCGCGCGTGTCTCGTCATCGATCGTCCGGGCCATTGTACGTCGCGGCCGACTGGGGGTAAGCTACGGCCGGCCGAGCACCATGCTCAAAGGCACACGCCGCGGCGTCATCCACCGCCTCCAGCCCGTCTCGATCCACGGACAGGTGTCGCTCGACGTGTTCTGGATCGATCCCGACGACCCGGAAGGCGAAATTCGCCACGCCCGCATCGGCTCCGAGGATGCACCGCGCAACCTCGAGCCTGGCGATCACGTGACGATGCACTATCTGATGGGGTCGGTCACGCGCGTCACGCGCGAGTAGCGGACGCTCGCGAACAGTCGTCTTCAGCGGACCGGCAAGAGAACCGATCGCCCGTACAAAAAAAAGGCCCGCGTGAGCGGGCCTTTGCGGGCGACCTGGCTCCCCAGCTCTTTGCGGCACTTGCCGCAAATTCAGGTTGCCCGCTGCCTTTTCATTACGCAAGGGGCATGCCGTTTCAAATCTCCGCACGATCGCGCGTTCGACGCCTCGGGCGCGGCCACAGTACGCAATCGAATGCCGCGATTGTGGTTGAACTTACAAAGTCGATGGCCATTCGTGCGTCTGTCGAATCGATGACAGAGCGTTGCGGGCATCTGCCTGCAGCGCGACCGATCAGACCATCGCGCCTTCCGGATACTGCAGCGCGAGGCGCAACTCTTTGCTGAGCTGCTCGACCGTCGCGCCCGATCGCTTCCACGCGCCGTCCGTCTCGAACCGAAGGTCGCCGATGCGCCGGCCCCACGGGGCGATGACGCGGCCGATCGCGCGGAAGTCGGCGCGGTCGGCGTGCTGCTGATCGAGATGACGGACGATGTCCGGCGCGACGCGGATGAAGGCTCGCAGCGCGGGCGCGGTCTTGATGCTGTACTTGCGGCCGTTCCACGCGGCGCCGAAGACCATCGCGACCTGGCGGAAATAATTGATGAAGAACCGCTTCGCTTCCTCGCGGAACTCCTCGCCGCGACGCCCCGGGCCGAATGCCTCGGTCGCGAAGAGTTTCTTCAGCTCCTGCGCGAGCGGCGCCTGCGCGACGCGACCGCGGCCGACACCGAGCAGTTTGATCTCGCCGTGCAGCGGCGAGTCCTCGCGCTCGCTGAGCGCGCGGACGACGTCGTGCGCGGCGGCAAGGTTCTCGTCGCGATAGAGCTGCCGTCCCGAGAGCGACACGAGGTGCGACGCGTTCAGTCGCGTGTGCTTCGCGTTGATCGTGACGAACATCTGCACGACGTGATCTTCCGGCAGCCGATCGAAGATGACGGCCGGCACGGTGAACGTCTCGTTTTCGAACTGGCTCATGCCCGCGTGCAGCGCGAGCAGGCGATGCTGGCCGTCGATGGCGCGCAGGATGCCTTCGCGCTCGGGCACTTTCAGCGTGCCGAGCGTCGAGTCGGGTGCGATGGGTTCGAACTTGAGCGGCTCGTCGCACGAGATGATGACGGCGCCGGGAATCGACGGCAGGTCGTGCGCCTGGCGGCACTGCTCGTAGTAGGCGACGAGCTCGTCGATCTTGCGGCGGATGATCTGGCGTTGATAGGCCTTCTCGTTCGACGCGATGCGCCGCTCGAGCAGATCCCATCGGACTTTGGATTCGCGCGCGCTGCCTCGCACGCCGCGCGCCCCGTGTCCGCTCCCCTGATCGCCGTAGTTGAGGACCTCGAATCGGACGAGCTTGTCGATGTCCTTGGCCGTCAGGGATGCCTGGTAGAACTGGACGCCAAACTGCTGCATGCGGAGCGCGGCGACACTGATCATAGGCAAGCCGGGGTCCCTCACCCCGCGAGAACGCCCACGGCAAAGCGGCGTGTCGCCCGCGATTCTATGTGTGGCCGGGCGCCAACTCAAGCCTACCGCCCGGAAATCGCCTGGGCACGCGGCGCCAGACCAGGCGCGGCATTCCGCCGGTAACCCGCTCAAGAATCGCTACTTATCTCATCGACTCGGCGGTTCGACGCCGCCTGACGTTCCGCGCGTCGAAGTCACATGGCGAACATCTGGCGAACAAACGCCTGGCCCGGTCTCAACCAGCGGCGGCCGCCATGTGCGCCGGCACGACCGGCTGACCGGGCGCCAGCCGTACGCGCATCCAGACGACGGCGACCGCCAGCATCGCGCCGGTGAGGAGCGCGAATGCCGCCACCGCCCAGGGGAGTGGCAGCGCGTGATGGAGCGGGTAGCTGAAAATGCCGTACGCGAGCTCGACGTGGACCCAGTAGAAGAAGAGCGACGTCCGGCCAAAGATGACGAGCGGACTCCAGCGATCCGCGGGCCG
>CALFMR010000236.1 GCA_937880585.1 uncultured Acidobacteriota bacterium | reverse complement strand
GCAGTTACTCTACGTCGCGTGCACGCGGGCGAGAGACCGACTGTTCGTGAGCGGCGTCGAGCCGGCGTCAGAGTTCCTGGACGATGTGAAAGCGTGAGGCAGGCGGCGGACGACGGGCCATGGCTAGGCCCACGTCAATCGCCCGATCAATTTCTGAACTTGCGCAACGTCTTCTGCGCCGAAATAACTGACCAGGTATTTTCGTCCATCGGAGAACACTTCACCGCTCGCGAGACCGTCGGCAGTCGTCGGAACTGGATATCGCCCCACCCATCGCACCGCTCGCGATAGACGACGCATCAGCGACTCTTCCCCGATGGACATGCTGAAGTCGAGATTCTTGGCCATCGACGCCAGGTCGTGGCTCTTCACGCACCTGGGCAGCTCCAACGATTTCTTGAATGCCTCTCGCACTTCAGACGAATGCGCTTCAACGAGGCGCGCCTTCAACAGGTTCTCGACGGCGAATCCAACCAGCATGAAATCGATCGACACTATGCCGAGACTTGGCGGCGACACGGCCGTTGGGTCTTGCCGCCATCGACTCATCTGAGCCCACAATGCGTCGATGTCTGGCTCGAGTCGTCGCGCAACGGCAAGCAACTCGTCGGCAAGCCTTCTCCACTCTCGCCCAGACAGCAGCTTCGCTCGATAGATATCCGCGTGCGCTGACGTGAGATCAGCAGCACCTGCATGTCGGGGCGAGCGGCGCGAAGTCTTTTTAGCCGTTGCGAGCAACTCCTTCCCTCGCGTGCCATCGAACGTCTTCGACGAGGCCGCAGCCTTCGCCGCCTGGTAGTGCGGTCGAGGTCACTCGCCGCGTTCCTGATACTCGCGGACACGATCAACTTCGGCGATCCACAAGCGCCCGTGCACGTCGCGATCCCTGGCAGCTTCGATGACGAGCCCGAGGGCTTGCTCCAACAGAGACAACCGAAACGGGCCCGGCAGGCGAATCACGACAATGCCGGCGTAGTTTGTGGGCGGACAGTTGCCACATCGAGCCCCGCCGCCGTGAGGAGGGCGACGCCGGCCGTGCCGAGGTTCTCGTCGAGTTTGATCTTCACGCCACGTCGCGGCCGGTGACGACGATGCGTTCGCGGGTCATTTCGGCCGCGTAGGCCATGCACGCACGCACATCGTCGACTTCGAGGCCCGGATACTGACGGAGGATCTGTTCGACGGTCATGCCGTCAGCCAGCAGGTCGACGACGAGGGACACCCAGATCCGATGGCCGCGGATGCAGGGCTTTCCGTGACAGACCGCCGGGTCGGTGACGATCCGGTCGAGAAGACGTTGATGTCGCATACGGCGCGCTCCACCTGATACGGATGGTCGACGTCATTGTGCCACGCCGGACCGCCCGTGTGCCCTCTTCCACCCGTCCCGTCGTACACTCCCCACACCGGCATGACGGATCGACATCCTGGCGGTGGGGGACGCGCTCCGCTCGCGCTCGATTGGCAGGCGGCGTTCGATGACATCGAGCGGCGCGGGCGCCAGCGGGCGCTCGAGCCGAACGAGCTCGAAGAGCTCGCGGTCGCCGCCTACCTGGCCGGCCGTGACGCCGACAGCACCGATGCGCTCGTCCGCGCGCACACCGTCGCGCTCGAGCGCGGCGACACGCGCATGGCCGCCCGCGCGGCGTTCTGGATCGCGTTCGCCCACGTGAGCGCGCGCGAGATCACGCGCGCGGCGGGCTGGAATGCGCGTGCACGGCGGCTGCTCGATCAGTACGGCCGGGACTGCGTCGAATGCGGCTACGTGCTGCTGCCCGAGGCGCTCGCACGCATCGGCGCGGGCGACCTCGACGCGGGCGCCGCGATCTTTGCCGACGCGGAGCGTATCGGCGAGACGTTCGCCGACGCCGACCTGACCAGCCTCGCGCGTCAGGGCCGCGGCCGCTGGCCCGTTGG
>CALFMR010000235.1 GCA_937880585.1 uncultured Acidobacteriota bacterium | reverse complement strand
GACCGGCCGGTCATCGTCTACGAACAGAGCTCCGGCCTGCGCGCGGCGCGCATCTTCTGGTTTCTCGAATGTCTCGGCCATCCGAACGTCCGCGTGCTCGATGGCGGGATGGGCGCGTGGACGTCGGCGGGACTGCCGGTCACGACCAACCCTCAGCCGCCCGCGGCCGGCACGTGGCACGGGGCGGTCGACCCATCGCGGCTCGCGACCTGGCGCGACGTCCGCGATCGGCTCGGCCGTGCGGACACGGCCATCGTCGACACGCGTGGGGACGAGGAATATCGCGGCCGGCTCGTGCGCGCCAAACGTGGCGGCGCGATTCCCGGCGCGGTGCACGTCGAGTGGACGCGTAATCTCGGCAGCGACGGCCGGTTCAAAACGGCCGGCGATCTCACCGCGCTCTACACGGCGGCTGGCGTCACGCCGGACCGCGAAGTCGTGACCTACTGCCAAGGCGGCTATCGTGCGGCGCACACCTATCTTGCGCTGCGGATCCTGGAGTTTCCTCGCGTGCGCAACTACACGGGGTCGTGGAAGGAATGGGGCGATCGCGACGACCTGCCGATTGAAAATACAGGCGCTCGCGCGGGCGTCAGTCAATTGACAAGCCCGATCCCGCCCGCCTAGACTGCGATTCTTTCCTGCGGGACTGCATCCCGAGAGAGTGGAGATGGTCGGGCAGAACATCGGGAAGTACCGCGTCCTGGATCGTGTCGGCCGTGGCGGCATGGGCACGGTCTACCGGGCCATCGACGAAACGCTCCATCGGGAAGTTGCGATCAAAGTTCTCAACGCCGAGCTGAACGACGACGCCGTCGCGCGGCGTTTCCGCGCCGAAGCCGTCACCGTCGCGCGGCTCAATCATCCCGGCATCGCCACCGTCTACGAGCTCTTCCAGCACGAGGGCGAGTGGCTGATGGTCATGGAGTTCGTGCGCGGCGAGACGCTCGAGCAACTCGTCGCGCGCAAGGGCGTCGTGCCCGTGCCTGAGGCGGCCGAGCTGTGCATGCAGGTGCTTGGCGCGCTCGCGCACGCGCACAGCCTCGGCGTGGTCCATCGCGATCTGAAGCCCGCGAATCTCATGGCGACCGAGTCGGGCACCGTGAAGATCATGGATTTCGGCATCGCGCGCGTGGCCGGGACCGAACATCTGACGAGCGCGGGCTTCATGATGGGCACCCCGGCCTACATGGCGCCCGAACAGGTGCTCGGCCAGGACATCGACGCGCGCACCGATCTGTTCGCCATGGGCGTCGTCCTCTATTACCTGACGACGGCGAAGCTGCCGTTCAAGGGCGAGACGCCAATACAGATGGCGCAGTCGCGCATTCACGATCAGCCGACGCCCGTGCACCAGGTGCGACCGGAACTGCCGCCGTGGCTCGGCCAGGCGCTCAATACGGTGCTGCAGCGCGAGCCGGCGCAGCGATTCCAGACGGCGCCGATTTTCCGCGAGGCGCTGCGTCGCGGGCTCGCGAATCTTCCGATCGAAACGCCCGAGACGACGGCGATTCCGCCCGAGCTCGTCGCGACGGCCGCGCCGCGGTCGATGCCCGTCATCCAGTCCCCGCCGGTCCCGAAGGAACCGGCGGGAACGTCCGCTCCCGCGCCGGCCGCCGTGCCGGCGCCCGGCGCGTCGCCCGCCATGGTCCAGACCGCCGCGTCCGCCGCGCCTGCGGCGGTCGCGCCCGTGTCAGTCGCGCCGACGGCCCAGGCGCCGGCGGCCGCCGCGGCGTCCTCCGTCTCGCCCGCGCCCGCGCCCGCGCCCGCCGCGGCGCGCCGCGCCGCGACTGGCGGTGCGCGGCCGCCGCTCAACGTCGCGCTCATCGGCGGGATTGCGGCCGTCGTCCTCGTGGTCCTCATCGGCGGAGGGTTGTGGCTGCATTCGCGCGGCGCGGCGTCCACCGCGCCGCCCGACGCGGGCGTGCCCGTGGCTGACACGAGTGCCGCGCCGGCGCCAGTGGCCGGCACGCCGGCCGTTGGCGCACCCGACACGGGCACGCCCGCGGCGTCATCGCTCGCGACCGGCGAAGCGCCAGCCGCGGCTGCTGACACGACGTCTGCGGCAGAGACGCCGGCGGCATCATCGACGACGACGCCCGCGTCTCTGCCGCCTGCGTCGAACGCCGTGGCTGACAACTCGTCGGCGGCCGGCAACGCCGCGGGGCGCGGTGCGTCCGCCACCCTGCCGATCACTGGCGCGACCACGGCCGGCGTAAACGCCGCCGGCGCGCCGGCCGCGGCCGCGCGCGGCCGCGGCGCGGCGCCGACAGTCGGTTCGACCTTCGATCTGCGCCTGCTCGCCTTCACCGGTAAGAAGGCGGAAGAAAAACCGGCGGTCCTGCGGCTCGCGGCGGATCGACTGTCGATCGTCGGTCCGAACGGCGCCGCGCTCGCGACCATGCCGTACCGCGAAATCACGTACGCGGTCTACGTCCATGCGAAGGATCCAAAATGGAGCGTGGTCCTCGCCGCGCCGCCCCCGGACCCCGATCTGCCGGGAGGGCTCTTCCGGTCGTCGCGCCACTGGTTGACCCTGCAGTCGCGCTCGTCGTTCGCGATCCTGCATCTCGACGACGGCAACTGGCAGCGCGTGCTCGAAGCCCTGGGCAACCGCTCGGGCGTCAAGATCGACCGGCCGTAAGTATCCGGCCATGCTGCAACTGCGGTACGACGAACAGGGCGCCGAGAAGACCCACGAGCTGAAGCAAGGGGTCACGCTCATCGGCCGTCTGCCGACCTGCGATCTCGTGCTGAACGATCCGAGCGTGTCGCGTCATCACGCGAGCCTGCGTGTCATCGGCACCGATTGTCATCTGCAGGACGCCGGCAGCCGGTTCGGCACGTTTCTCGACGGCAACCAGATTCACGAAGCCACGCCCGTCGCGCCCGGCGCGGCGATCAAGCTCGGCGAGGTCTCGCTCGTTCTCGAGCAGCACGTCTCCGAGCACGATCTGCTCAGCGAAGATCACGAAATCTCCGAGGGGCCGGGCACGATCATGCGGCCCATGACGCCAGACGCGCCGGCCGCGGAGGGGAGTGACGCCCGGCTCATCAAGCTGCTCGCCGACGTTGGCCGCGCGCTGCTCAGCACGCAGTCGCTTGGCGACGTGCTCAATCGCGTCGTGGACCTCGCCTTCACGGCGGTGCCCGCCGAGCGCGCATTCCTGATGCTGCGCGAGTCGGCCGACGAGGCGCTGGCCGCGCGCGTGCTGCGGCATCGCGACGGATCGACGCCGCCCAATCCCACGCTGAGCCGCATGGTCGTGCGCCGCGTAATGCGCGAGCGCGTCGCGATTCTTGCCGCCGACGCGACGACCGATCCCGGGCTCGGCATCACCGACAGCATCCTGCGGTTCAACATCCGATCGTTCATGTGCGCGCCGCTCTGGAACCGCGAGGAAGTCGTCGGCGTGCTCTACGTCGACAGCCCGCGCAGCTCGCAGTTCAAGGAAGCGGACCTCGACACGTTCACGGCGCTCACGAATGCGGCGGCCGTCGCCATCGAGCAGGCGCGGTTGTCGAGTCAACTACTCGAGGAGACGCGGCGCCGCGAGCGATTGCAGCGGTACCACTCGCCGTCGGTCGTGAGCCGCATCATCCACGCGTCGGAAGCTGAAGCGGGACTCGGCGCGCAGGAACGCGACGTCACGGTCATGTTCTGCGACCTGGTCGGGTTCACGTCGCTCTGCGAGCGCATCCCGCCGGCGGAATCCGCGGCACTCCTGAACGCGTTCCTCACGCGCATGACCGACGTCGTCTTCGAGCACGAGGGCACGCTGGACAAGTTCCTCGGGGATGCGTTGCTCGCCGTGTTCGGCGCGCCCTTCGACCAGCCGCAGCATGCGATGCGGGCAGTCGAGGCGGCGCTCGCGATGCGCCACGCGCTCACCGAGCTCAACGCCGCGCAGGAGGGCCCGAAGCTCGCGATGCGGGTCGCGATCAACACCGACGGCGCTCTCACGGGCGACATCGGGTCGCCTCGCCGCCGCGAGTTCACCGTGCTCGGCGACGTCGTCAACACCGCGTCGCGCATCGAGGACGAGGTCGCCGGTCCGGGCGAGATCGTGATTTCCGGCGCCACCTACGAACGCGTGCGCGGGCGGGTAACCGTCCGGTCGCTCGGGTCGCGCGCCCTGCGCGGCCGCGTGGCCGCGCTCGACGTCTACGCCGTCGAGGGCTGAGGGCCTTCGTGTCGGCCCTGGCGTTGTGACAAATCCGTCGTCGTCACCGGCGTCGGGTGTTTGACAACCCCCGTCGGGCAGCCTAGACTGCGAACTCCTTCACGGGGCGCACGAGATCGCCAATGGTCGGGCAAAACATCGGCAAATACCGCGTGCTGGAACGCGTCGGCCGCGGCGGCATGGGCACGGTGTACCGCTCGATCGACGAGACGCTGCACCGTGAAGTCGCCATCAAGGTCCTCAACGCCGAGCTGAACGATCCGGAAGTCGCCAAGCGCTTCCGTGCCGAGGCGATCACCGTCGCCCGGCTCAGCCATCCCGGCATCGCGACCATCTACGAGCTCTTCCAGCACGAAGGCCAGTGGCTCATGGTCATGGAGTTCGTGCGCGGCGAGACGCTCGCGCACATGGTCGAGCGGATGGGGCCCCTTTCGCCGCAGCGATCGGCCGAGATCAGCATGCAGGCGCTGGCCGCGCTCGCGCACGCCCACAGCATGGGCGTCGTACACCGTGACTTGAAGCCGGCGAACATCATGATCACCGAGACGGGGTCCATCAAGATCATGGACTTCGGCATCGCGCGCGTCGCCGGCACGGAGCACCTGACGAGCGCGGGTTTCATGATGGGCACGCCGGCCTACATGGCGCCCGAGCAGGTGCTCGGCCACGAGATCGACGCTCGCGCGGATCTCTATGCGATGGGCGTGGTGTTTTATCGGCTTGCGACCGCAAAGCTGCCGTTCAAGGGCGACACGCCGTTCGCCATGGC
>CALFMR010000234.1 GCA_937880585.1 uncultured Acidobacteriota bacterium | reverse complement strand
CTCTGGTCGCTGCCGCGTTCCTTTTCAACCGTCAGCTCGATCGGCAGGCCGTGGCAGTCCCAGCCGGGCACGTACGGCGCGTCGAAACCGGCCATGCTGCGCGACTTGACGACGAAGTCCTTGAGGATCTTGTCGAGGGCGTGGCCGAGGTGGATCTGTCCGTTCGCGTAGGGCGGGCCGTCGTGCAGGACGAAGCGCGGACGCCCGTGGCGCTCGCGGCGAATCGCGCCGTACAGATCCATGGCGTCCCACCGGGCCATCCGCGCCGGCTCGGTGGCGGGCAGGTTCGCCTTCATGGGGAACGTCGTGCGGGGGAGGTTGAGCGTCTCTTTCCAGTCGCGCATGGTCGCCGAAGTGCTCATTCTATAATTGCGGGCGGTGGCTGGTCCTCTGGCCGTCTTCTTCGACGTCGATTTCACGCTGATTCATCCAGGTCCGCGATTCCAGGGCTCGGGCTACCAGCGGAGCTGCGCCCGCCACGGCCTGACGCTCGACCCGGCCCGGTTCGAGCGCGCGGTGGCCGGCGCCGCGGTAGTGCTCGAGTCGGCCGAGGCCGAGTACGACGCCGATCTCTATCTGGCCTACACGCGCCGGATCATCGAGCTGATGGGCGGCGCCGACGACGTGGACGACCCAGTCCGCCGGCGGGTGGCGATCGACGCGGCCGCGCGCGAGACCTACGACGAGTGGGCGCACCACCATCACTTCTCACTCTACGACGACGTGGTCGAGACGCTCACCGCGCTGCGGCAGGCTGGCGTCCGGCTCGGCCTCATCTCGAACTCCCACCGCTGTCTCGCGTCGTTCCAGTCGCACTTCGACTTGGACGGTCTGGTGTCGGTCGCGGTCTCCTCGGCCGAGCACGGCTACATGAAGCCGCACCCGGCGATTTTCCAGGCCGCGCTCCGGCTCATGCAGGTGGCGCCGGGCGACGCCGTGATGGTGGGTGACAGCCTCACGCAGGACGTCGAGGGCGCCGAGCGCATCGGCATGCGCGGCGTCTTGCTCGCCCGCGCCGGCCGACCAGCGGACGTCGCCCCGTCGGTTTCAGTGATTCGTTCGCTGCGCGAACTCAGGGAGCTGACGCTGACAGGTTAGAAGTGTGGAGCCGGAAGCCAGAAGTCGGTTCTCGGCACGGCTCACGCGAAGGCGCGAAGCACGCGAAGGATTGGCACTGACGTTTCGAGCCGGCGTTCCGTTCCGGCCCCCGCCGTGGAGCCCCGCACCTTCAGGTGCGGGGGGAACCTGGAACCAACTTCTGGCTTCCGTCTTCGAACTTCTAACTTGCTCTATCCCGGCGGCCAGTTGAACGTCCGTCCCGCGAGCACGTGCAGGTGCAGGTGGAACACCGTCTGGCCGGCGCCGGCCTGGCAGTTGAAGACGGTGCGGAAACCACGGTCGGCGTAGCCGCGCTCGCGCGCGAGCGCCGCGGCCCGGCGCAGCATGGCGCCGACCAGTTCGTCGTGCGCCTCGGTCACGTCGTTGAGCGACGCGATGTGCTCGCGCGGCACGATCAGCACGTGCATGGGCGCCTGCGGATTGACGTCCGCGAAGGGCACCATCCGCTCGTCCTCGTGGACCTTCGTCGCCGCAATCTCGCCCGAGACGATGCGGCAGAAGAGACACGACATGCGGGGATTATAGAGGCGCGCGGGCCGCGACGACGACTCGCGGAATGCCGGCGAGATCGGGCGTGACGTGGCGCCAGGTGAGGCCGGGCGTGTTCTCGATGAGTGCGCGGACGGCGTCCGCCTGGCCCGCGCCGAGCTCCATCACCAGATGACCGTTCGGCGCGAGGTAGGTCGACGTCTGCGCGACCAATCCGCGAACGACGTCGAGCCCATCGTCGCCGCCGAAGAGCGCGGCCGCCGGTTCGTAGTCGCGCACGTCGGCCGGCAGGCTCGCACGGTCCGACACGGCGATGTACGGCGGATTGGAGACGATGAGATCGAATGGACCAGGCAGCCCGTCGAGCAGGTTCGCGCGACGAAAATCGATGCCGGTCGCGCCGAGCCGGCTCGCGTTGTCGGCCGCGACGACGAGCGCGTCCGGAGAGACGTCGGTCGCCGTGATCTCGGCGTTCGGCCGCTCGAGCGCCAGTGTGATGGCAAGACATCCGCTGCCCGTGCCGACATCGACGACGCGCAGACGCGCGCCGATGGCGCGCCCGTCGGCCGCGCGGGCCAGGCGTAACGCTTCGTCGACGACGCCTTCGGTTTCGGGCCGGGGAATGAGGACCGCGGGCGTGACACGGAACGGCCGGCCGTAGAACTCGCGTGTGCCCGTGATGTAGGCCACCGGCTCGTGCGCGGCGCGGCGCTTCGTCCAGGCCATCAGCGCGCCAAGGAACACCGCGTCGGCCGAATCGCGCTGGTGGCCGAGCCATTGCGCCTCATCGAACCGGGCTGCCGCGCGGCCAAGGACCGCAGCATCACGTCGCGCGTCGTCTGCGGCGAAACCGGCAGCCACGAGCGCCGCGGCGGCGTCGCGGACGCTTTCAGCGATCGTCATGGGCGGACGAGGGCATCACGTCCGCGTCAGTCATGACGCCGCGGCCTCGGAAGCGGTCCCCGCCGCCGTCGCCTCGCGCAGTCGATCCGACTGTTCGTGCGACTCGAGCTCGGCGATGAGCGTGTCGAGGTCGCCGTCGAGCGCGTTCTCGAGCTGGTGCATCGTGAAGTTGATGCGGTGATCGGTGACGCGATTTTCCTTGAAGTTGTAGGTGCGGATCTTCTCCGACCGCTCGCCCGTGCCCACCTGTCCGCGCCGCTCTTTTGCGATGGCCTCCTGCTGCTTGCGCATCTCCATCTCGTAGAGCCGCGACCGCAGCACCTTCATCGCTTTCTGACGGTTCTTGATCTGCGACTTCTCGTCCTGCTGCGAGACGACGATGCCGGTGGGGATGTGCGTGACGCGAACGGCGGAGTACGTCGTGTTGACGCTCTGGCCGCCAGGCCCGCTCGAGCAGAAGGTGTCGATGCGCAGGTCCTTCGGATCGATCTGGACGTCGACCTCCTCGGCTTCCGGCAGCACCGCGACCGTGGCGGTCGACGTATGGATGCGCCCGCTCGCCTCCGTCGCGGGCACGCGCTGCACGCGATGGACTCCGCTCTCGTACTTCATCTTGCGATAGGCGCCTTTGCCTTCGATCGTCGCGATGACTTCCTTCAAGCCGCAGACGCCCGTGTCGTGGCTAGAGAGCACCTCGACTTTCCAGCGCTGTCGCTCGGCGAACCGCGAGTACATCCGGTAGAGGTCGCCCGCGAACAGCGCGGCTTCGTCGCCGCCCGTGCCCGCGCGGATCTCGAGGATCGCGTTCTTGCCGTCGTTCGGATCCTTGGGCAGCAGCAGGATCTTGATCTGCTGCTCCGCCGGTGCGCGCTGGTCCTCGAGCTGACGGGCCTCGTCGCGCGCCATCTCCCGGAGCTCGGGATCGCTCTCGGCATCGGCCATCTGCTTGGCCTGCTCGAGATCGGCGATCAGCTTGTCGTAGCTCTTCCACGCCGCGACGAGCGGATCGAGCTCCGCATGCTCGCGCGAGAGCTTC
>CALFMR010000233.1 GCA_937880585.1 uncultured Acidobacteriota bacterium | reverse complement strand
GTCCGAACACGGACAGGTAGCGGCGCGGCAGCCCCTCGAGGAAACGGCCGAGCTCGGCCTCGTCGACGTCCGACGGCCGATCGGCGACGACCGCGGCGCGATCGGCGGCGTCACGCTCGATGAGCTCGTCGGCGTAGCCGTGCGTGAGGTGGTTGTAGGCGTCGACGTAGACGCGCCAGAGCAGATCTTCTTTCCACGGCGTGAGCGTGCCGGGCGCGACCGCGTCGATGTCGACGAGCGTCAGCAGGCACAGCATCTTCAGCAACTCTTCGTTGCCGACGAGCGCCGCGAGCTCGGCGGCCGTGTCCGGATCGCTCACGTCGCGGCGGAACATGACGTTCGAGATCGCGAGGTGATGCGTGATGAGGAACTCGATGGTGTCGCGCGCCGCGTCGGGAAGCTGCAGGCGCGCGAGCATCGCCCCGGCCAGCCGCGCGCTCTCGTTCGCGTGGTCGCCCTCGCGCCACTTCCCCGTGTCGTGGTACAGCAGGGCCAGCACGAGCAACTCGGGCGCGTGAACCTCGTTGAGGATCGACGCGAAGCGCGCGCGGCCCGCGCTCGACGGATGGCGCATCGCCTCGAGGTGCCGGATGGCGATGAGCGTGTGCTCGTCGACCGTGTACTTGTGGTAGAAGTCGCGGATCACGCGCCCGTGGATCTTCTCGATCTCGGGAAAGAGCGTCCCGAGCAGGCCGCAGTCGAGCATGCGCGAGAGACACGCCGACAGGCCCGGCTCCGGACGCAGCAACTCGAGGACCCGCCGCCGGACGTCCCCGTTCGCCATGAAGTAGTCGGCCGTGTAGCGGCCGACGTTCTCCTGCACGCACGCGAGCACGCGATCGGAGACGCGTTCGCCGCGCCGCAATGCCGCGTCGAACGCCTCGAGCCAGACGAGGGGCTGCGTCGCCGCCCGCGTCTCGTCGGCGAATGTCACACCATCGGGCGCCATGACGAGCGTGTCGGAGAGCGGACCGATGGCCGTGTGCGGCGTCGGCGGCGCGACCACCGCCCGGGCCGCCTGCAGCGCGCGGACGACGCGGCGCGCGTGTCGGAAATAGGTGCCCATCAGCGCCTCGACGCGCTGCCGCGGATCCTGCCCCGGCAGGCCGAGCACCTCGGCCACCCGTTCCTGCTGCTCGTGCGTGAGGACGTTCGCGTCGCGCCGCGCGTCGAGGTGCAGGACCGACCGCACGCGCTGCAGAAACTCCTCGGCCTCGCTCAGCCGATCGATCGAGGACGGTCCGGCCGCGGCGAACGCGTCACGCGCGAGCGTCGCCAGCAGACGCACGGCCGAGATGTCGCGCAGCCCGCCCGGCGCTTTCTTGACGTCCGGCTCGAGCTGATAGAGCGTGTCGTTGAACTCGGCGTAGCGCGCGTCGGTGAGCTGCAGAAGCGCGTCGATGAGCGCCGGTGCGCCGGCCGGATTGGCGCGCGCCGTGGCGCCAATCACCTCGTCGAAGACTCGCACGTCGCCGACGAGCAGCCGCAGGTCGCAGAGCGCGAGCAGAAACTCCGGATTGCGATCGTCGTCGGTCCCGAGCTCGGCGAGCTCGCGCACGTGGTGACCGACCGTCAGCCGCAGATCCCAGAGCGGCTGCAGCAGGCCGTTCAGCAGCCGCTCCTCGACCGCGCCGATCCGGCCGTCGAAGACGATGAGCAGATCGATGTCGGAGTGCAGGCACAGCGTCCGCCGGCCGTAGCCGCCAACGGCACAGACGACGAACGGCGCGCCGCCCTCCCACTCGGCGACGAGCCGCCGGATGATGTCGTCGAACACGGCGGCGTATCGAGCCTGCACGAGCCGGCCCGCGCGGCCGGCGCGGGCGTCGACGGCGTACTCCTCGCGCGCGGCGGCGAGGAGGGTCGCGACGCGGCTCCGCGCGGTGCCAGGCGTGGCGCCGCGCGTGTCCGGCCGGCTCGTGTGCGGCTCGATCGCCATGGTCAGAACGCGACGCTGAAGCCGATGCTGCCGACGACGCGCTCGGTCTTGTCGGCGTTGAGGAGCTTCGGCAGGCCGTCGCCGAGCGTGTAGACGTCGACCCCGCCGTGCGCCTCCCACGACCCGCCGTGGAGGAACGACAGCGGCACGCCCGCCGACAGGCCGACGTCGAAGTAGCCGAACGTGTTGTCCTCGCCGGTCAATGGATCCTCGTAGTAGTCCTTCAGGCTCAGCCCGACCTTGAGCGGCACGCCGATCGTCACGTGGCTGCCGGCCTTGAACGATGGCTTCGCGCCGAGCTCGAGGTAGACGCCCTTGTTCGCGCCGCCGTCAGCCTGCGCGTCGCTCAGCTCGAAGGCGACGACGACCTTCGGCGAGATCGGCACGGCCGACGCGCTGTCGTCGTAGGCGAGCACGCCGGCGAGCTCGCTGACCGTGTTGTACGCATTGGCCGGGCTCGTGTAGGCGGTGAAGAGCAGGCCGGGCTTCCACTTCCCCGCCGTGAACGTCGCCGATCCGTAGATGTCCGACTCGTACCACGCGTTGTCGTACGCGTCGCTGTTGCTGCCCGAGTGCAGGCTGTTCCACGTCCCGACGTTGAAACTCACCCGGTTGGACGCGGCCACGCCGACGTCCACGAACGGCTGGAACGTCAACGCGCTATCGGCCTCCTGGCGGAGACCGCGGAAGAAGTACAGCGTCGGAAAGTCCGCGCCGACCGTGACCGTCACGGGCGAGGCGGCGGGTGGTTGAGCGGCCGCCGGCGTCGCGCTCTGCGCCATCGCCGTCGTGGAAACGAGACCCGTCGCCAGAATGCCCCACGCCAACTGCTTCATAGGTTTCCCTCCGTGCGCGCCGGGGGGCTGCACGCCCGGAGAAAGAGCAAGATGAGATCCACTTCGAGCGGACCGGACCGATCCGAAGAAATTGCCCGTAAACAGGCGGAAAAACCGAAAATCACCAGCCGATCACCGTGTGCGCCGACACGGCCCGATCCCGACATATTTGTTCTGCAGCCACCCCCGCTCCACACGGATGTCGAAGATCGACGGGACGCGGGACACCGCGCGCGGACGCGAACGCCGCCGTGTCGCCGCTCCGACGGCACCGCGCGGCTCGGCCACACGCCGAGACGCGCGATCGTCGACAGAATTGTTGAAGGGCGATCATCCTCCACAAGAATGTGGAGGAGATGAGGATCAGCCGCGGAAACGAGAGCGATCGATGCCGAGCTTCTTGATCTTGTAGCTCACGATGCGCTCGGTCGAGTGCAGGAGCTTGGCGGCGCGCGAGCTGTTGCCACGCGCCGTCTTCAGCGCATCCTGGATGAGCGTCTTCTCGTAGGCGTCCACGGCGTCGGCGAGCGACACGTCAGCCACCGTGCCCGACGCCTCGGCCGTCTGCAGCGTCGGCGGCAGGTGGTGCGGGTGGATGACGTTCCCGTCGCAGACGAGCACCGCCCGCTCGATGGCGTTCTCGAGCTCGCGCACGTTGCCCGGCCAGTGATAGCTCATGAGCATGTCGATGGCCGGCGTC
>CALFMR010000232.1 GCA_937880585.1 uncultured Acidobacteriota bacterium | reverse complement strand
GGCCGCGTTGGTCCCGTGCGCCGACTGGGGGATCAGGCAGATGTCACGGCCGGTGTCGCCGCGGGAGGTGTGGTAGCCCCGGATGGCCAGCAGGCCCGCCAGTTCCCCCTGCGACCCGGCATTGGGCTGCACGGACACCGCGTCGTAGCCGGTGATCTCGGCCAGCCAGCGTTCCAGATCGCTGATCAGCTCGGCGTACCCGGCGGCCTGACCGGGCGGCGCGAAGGGGTGCAGGTCGGCGAACTCTGGCCAGGTCACCGCCTCCATCTCGGCGGCCGCGTTCAGCTTCATCGTGCACGATCCGAGCGGGATCATCGCCGTGTCCAGCCCGAGGTCCTTGCGCTCGAGCCGGCGGATGTAGCGCATGATGTCGGTCTCGGACCGATGCGCGTGAAACACGGGATGCGTCATGAACGGCGACGTGCGCCGCGCGAATCCCGCGATCCGATCGCCGGCGACCTCACCATCGTGCTCGACGGTCGGCGCCGCGACGACGATGGGCGTGCGGTCCGCGAAGGCGGACGCGATGTCGGCGAGATCGGTTTCGGTGACGGTCTCGTTCAGGGCGATCTGAATCGCGCCGGGATCGGGATACCGGAAGTTCAGCCCGCGCGCCTCGGCCGCTTGCCGTACCGCGCTGACGGCGGCCGGCGCGCTTTCCAGCCGAAGCGTGTCGAAGTACGACGCGTTCGTCTGCCGCCATCCCGCGCGCGTGAGCGCCGCGTCGAGGCGGACCGCCTGATCGTGGACGCGCGCCGCGATCGCGCGAAGCCCCTCGGGACCGTGAAAGACGCCGTAGAACGCCGTGATGTTCGCGAGCAGCGCCTGCGCCGTGCAGATGTTCGACGTCGCCTTCTCGCGGCGGATGTGCTGTTCGCGCGTCTGCAGCGCCATCCGGTACGCGCGCCGGCCGCGGCTGTCGACCGACACGCCGATCAGCCGACCCGGCATCTGCCGCGCGAACTGTTCACGCGTCGCGAAGAACGCCGCGTGCGGACCGCCGTAGCCGAGCGGCACGCCGAGCCGCTGCGCGTTGCCGACGACGACGTCCGCGCCCGCGTCGCCAGGCGGCGTGACGATCGCCAGCGCCAGCGGATCGGTGCCGACGCCGACGAGCACGCCGGCCTCGTGCGCGCGCGCGATGACGGGCGCGAGATCCACGAGCGCGCCGTGATCGTCGGGCGACTGTGCGTAGACGGCGAAGACGTCCGGACCGAACGTCGCAGTCTCGAGGGGCTCGACGCGAACCGTCAGGCCGATGAGCGACGCGCGTGACGCGAGCACGGCCGCAACGTGCGGGAACACACGGTCGCTCACGATGACCGTCGTCGCATCCTGGCGTTGGCGCACGCGGTGCAGGAGCGCGACCGCTTCGGCAGCCGCCGTCGCTTCGTCGAGCAGCGACGCGTTGGCGATCGCCATCCCGGCGAGCTCCGCCATCATCGTCTGGAAGTTGAGGAGCGATTCGAGCCGGCCCTGCGCGATCTCGGCCTGATAGGGCGTGTACGGCGTGTACCAGCCCGGATTCTCGAACACGAGCCGCGCGATGACCGCGGGCGTGATCGTGTCGTGATAGCCAAGGCCGATGTAGCTGCGGCACACGCGGTTCTCAGCGGCCACGGTGCGGAGGCGCGCGAGATAACCCGCTTCCGACTCGGCGGACGGGAGCGCGAGGCGACGGTCCAGACGGATGTCGGGCGGGAGGATCTCGTCGACGAGCGCGTCGAGCGATGAGGCGCCGATCGCCGCGAGCATCGCACGGACGTCGTCTGGGCGAGGACCGAGATGCCGCGACGCGAAGTCGCCGAGGCGCGCGGTATCGACGGTCGCGGACGCGGCCGGACTACTTGGCGATCGCAGTGTAGGCATCGGCCGTCAGCAATTCCTCCGCTTCCGCGGACGTCGTCGGGCGCAGCCGGATCATCCAGGTGTCGTGCGGGGCCGTGTTGATGCGCTCGGGATGCGAGGCCAGGTCGCCGTTGACGGCGAGGACTTCGCCCGAGACGGGCGCGAAGAGCTCGGAGACGGCTTTGACGGATTCGATCGTGCCGAAGGATTCGCCGCGCGCGAGTGTACGTCCGACCTCGGGCAGTTCGACGAAGACCACGTCGCCGAGCTGCTGCTGGGCGAAGTCGGTGATGCCGACGAGGGCTTCGCCGCCGTTCTCGAGGCGAATCCACTCGTGGTCGCGGGTGTACTTCAGGTCGGTCGGATACATGCCTGCTCCAGCGCCGGACAGCCGGCGCGTCACGACGTGCGCGCGGAACTACGCGCGGGCCGGTGCCGGCCGCGGGCGTTTGTAGAACGGCTCGGCCACGACGCGCGCGCGCGCCCGGCGGCCACGAATGTCAATGACGATCTCCTGCCCCACGACCGCCTGATCGGCCGGCACGATGGCGAAGCCGATCGCCTTTTTCAGGAACGGGGTCCGCGTGCCGCTCGTCACCTGCCCGCACACGGCATCGCCGGCGCCGATGACCGCGTGCCCGTGCCGCGCGATGCCTGGATCCATCATCTCAAAGGCGGCAAGCCGGCGCTTGGGGCCATCGGCACGCTCGGCGGCGAGGACGTCCGCCCCGAGGAACGCGGGCTTGTCGCGGCCCACGATCCAGCCGAGTCCGGCTTCGATGACGGTGGTCTCTTCGTCCATGTCCTGGCCGTAGAGCCGCATGGCAGCCTCGAGGCGCAGCGTGTCGCGCGCGCCGAGTCCGCAGGGCCGGAGATCGACCTCGCGTCCGGCGTCGGCGATCGCGTCCCACACTTTGGCCGCCTGCGCGGGCGGGACGAAAATCTCGAAGCCGTCCTCGCCCGTGTAGCCCGTGCGCGACACGGTCACACGCGCGCCGGCGACCTCGCCCGCCGCCCACCAATAGTACTTGAGCGACGCGAGGTCCACGCCGGTGAGCGGCTGCAGAATCGCGGCCGATTCCGGGCCCTGAAGCGCGATGAGCGCGTAGCGGGCGCTCGCGTTCACGACGGCGACGTCTCCTCCCCGCTCGCGCGCGTGACTGGCGATCCACGCGTGCGCCTTTTTCGCGTTCCCCGCGTTGACCACCATCAAGTAGTGGTCCTCCCCCATCCGATACACCAGCACGTCGTCTACGAAAGTACCGGCCGGCGTCGTGAGAGCGGAGTACTGAATCTGGCCGATGGCGAGCCGGGCGACATCGTTCGAGGTGAGCCACTGCAGCGTCGCGAGCGCGTCGGCGCCGGCGAGCTCGATTTCGCCCATGTGACTCACGTCGAACACGCCCGCGCGCGTGCGGACCGCCATGTGTTCGTCGGTGATGCCCGAGTACTCGAGCGGCATCTCCCACCCGGCGTACTCGACCAGGCGCGCGCCCGTGGCGACGTGCTGGGCATGGAGGGCCGTAGGTTTCAGGCTAGACGACGGAGTGGACATGCCGGAGACGAGGACCTCGCGCGATGGGGCGGTCACACCGTACTATCGCGGCGGGATCCGGTCAAGATTGGCGCGCGCGTTCCGTCCCTCCGGCGGCGGTTCAGGGCGGCTCGGCACCTGCCGCGACGAGGGCCGGGCGCGGAGGCTCGTCGGGCAGGCGGGATGCCGCGGCTTCGTCCAGATAGCCGCGCAGCGTGTGGTAGCTGATGTCGAGCAGTTCGCAGGCGCGTGTCCGATTGCCGCCGCAGCGCTGGAGCACGAGTCGCACGTAGCGCGCGCTCCAGGACCGCAGCGTGGCGCACCCGCTCGGCATGGTCCGGGCGAGATCGCCGCAGCGCCGCCGGAGCCGATCCGGCAGGTCCTCGAGTGTCACGACCGGGCCCGTCGCCAGCGCGATCGCCCGTTCGATCACGCGCGACAGCTCCCGCACGTTTCCGGGCCAATCGTACGTGAGCAGGGTCTCGTAGACGCCAGCGCCGATCGTCAACCCCGCGGCTGCCGGGTGCCGCGCGAGGAAGTGATCCACGAGCAGCGGGATGTCCTCCCGCCGGTCGCGCAGCGGTGGGACGACGACCTCGACGCCCGCGAGCCGGTAGTAGAGATCCGGCCGGAACCGGCCAGTCCGCACCATCTCGTGCAGGCTCCGGTTGGTGGCCGCGACGATACGCGTATCGATGAGCCGGCCCGAAATGGCGCCGACGCGTTCGACGGTCGACTCCTGGAGCACGCGCAGGAGCTTCGCCTGGGCGGCCGGTGACAGATCGCCGATCTCGTCCATGAACAGCGTGCCGCCGTCGGCCAGCTCGAACTTTCCCGGCCGGCCGCGCACGCCCGTCGCGGTGTGCTCCTCGATGCCGAACAGCTCCGCCTCGAGCAGCGACTCCACGATTGCGGCGCAGTTGACGGCGACGAAGGCGCCGCCGCGCCGATGGCTGCAGGCATGGATTTCGCGCGCGACGAGCTCCTTGCCTACGCCGCTCTCGCCTTCGACGAGCACGGTGAATCGCGTTCTCGCCACGCGCCAGATGAGCGTACGCAGGTCCTGCATGAGGCAGCTCTCGCCGATCATCGTCTGCGTCGACGCCTGGCGCACGGTGTAGGCCGCGGTGACTCGTTCGCTCATGCCCATTCGCAGAACCCCCGATAGACGAGGCCGTTCGCGCCGAGACGCCACACGCGCCACGACGCGACGGTTGCGCGCCGGCCGCTGCCATTCGCGCCAGGCTCGGCCCGCGTGATTTCGATGACGTGCCCGGGCCGGAGACGCGGACGCCCCTCGATTTCGACGCCGTCCTGCCGTTCGGCGACGAGCGCGACGTCGCGTCCAATGCAGATGCGCGGTGCCCCTACTCCGGCTGCCACTGCCCTACCCCCGCGTCGAACCGCAGCACGCGCGTGCGTCCTGTCATGTTGCCGACGCGCACGGCGTACTGCGCGCCGGCATCCGAGCGAAGAAACACCGTTCCCGGCGTCGCGCTGCCAGCCGGCGAAAAGCTCGCCATGTCGCTCGCGCCGAACCGGACGGGGTCCGCGCTCGGCGGACTGTCGTCCGGGCCTTTCAACGTGGCGTCGACGACGACCTCGACGTGTGGGAAGCGCGTGTTGATATCGATCGGGTCCTCGC
>CALFMR010000231.1 GCA_937880585.1 uncultured Acidobacteriota bacterium | reverse complement strand
CGAACGCCAACCAGCGGTTCCTCGTCGAGACCTACAAGCTCGTCCCCCAGCGCAGCGAGGCCGATATCAAGCCGGGCCTGTTCTACGAAGGATTCCCGGGCAAGGTGCTGTACGTCCGCGACAGCCGTTCCGACGGCGGCTGGACGGACGTCCTCCTCGCCGATACGAGTCAGCCTGGACGGCCGATCGTGACGTTGGCCGACCGGGGGTACCTCCAACTCGATCCGGAACACCGCCAGGTGGCGATCGTGCTGCCGGGTGACTCAGTTCGCTATCTGCCCGGAGAAGAAGACGGCGTGTATGACACGTCGCACGCCAAGGACTTCCGCGTCCAGATCCCGGCCGCGTCCGTCTTCGGCACGCCTGACATTGGCCGTGGGCTCGCCGAGATGTCGATCGCGGAGCTCCGAAAGGCCGAAGCCGCCAAACGGGCGGCGGGCATCTCGCCGCACCCGGAGATCATGCAGCGCCATCAGATGTTCTCGTTCCCGGTGGCTTGTCCGGTGTTCGCGCTGCTCGGGCTCGCGCTCGGCGTGCATACGCGCAAGGACGGGAAGCTCGGCGGCTTCGCCCTTGGCATCGGCGTGCTGTTCGCCTACTACGGCTTTTTCGCGCTCTTCCAGAACCTGACGAAAGGCGGGCACTTTCCCGCCGAATGGGCCCGCTGGGTCCCCGACATCGTCCTGGGCATGGCCGGAATCGGCGCACTCTACTGGCGGACGCGGTCGGTCGGGGGCGAAGTTACGCTGGCGTGGCCGAACTGGCTCCGACTCCCCCGCCATCAGACCGATCCCACGGGCGCGACCGCAGGCCTGCCGCGTACGGTGCTCGTCATCCGCCTGCCCGAGTTCAACTTCCCTCGTCCCCGTCTGCTCGATCTCTACGTTGGCCGCCGGTACGTGAACGTCGTGCTCCTGGCGTTCGTCGGGTTGCTCGGTCTCTATTACATCGGGACGTTCATCGACAAGTCCGAGCGGCTCTTCAAAGGCCAGGCCGACGGCTGGATGCTCGCGCAGTACTTTTACTATTCGACGCCCCAGTTCATCGCCTACGTCGTGCCGATGGCGACGCTCGTTGCTGCGCTTGCGACGATCGGCGGCTTGACGCGGACGGGCGAGCTCGTCGTGATGCGGGCGTGCGGCGTCAGCCTCTATCGGATCGCCGCGCCCGTGTTGCTGCTCTCGCTCATCTGGAGCGGCGGGCTCTTCGTGCTGGGTGATCGCGTGCTCGCGCGAGCCAATCACCACGCCGACGTGCTCGAGGACGAAATCCGCGGTCTGCCGCCGCACACGACGAACACGATCGAGAATGAGAACTGGTTCGCCGATGGCGGCCGCATCTATTACTACCGCGCCTACGACCCCGCGCAGCGAACCCTGCACGGCCTGTCCGTCTTCACGATTGCCGAATCGCCGTACCGGCTCGCGAGCCACACGTTTGCCAACCGTGCGACGTACAGCCGTGGCCGATGGCAGGGCCAACGCGGTTGGACACAGCAGTTCGCCGCGTCTGGCGTGACGCGTGACGCGTTCGGCGTGCGACCGCTGACGCTCGTGCCGCCAGACAAGCTCTCGAGTGTCCGCAATCAGGGGACCGATCTGATGACCTTTGGCGAGTTGCGCCAGCACATCGCGCGTCTCGCGGCGAGTGGGTTCAGTCTCGCCGACTCGCGCGTCACGCTGCAGGAGCGCGTCGCCTTCCCTCTCGTCGCCGTCGTCATGACGCTGCTCGGCATCCCGTTCGGCGTGACGACCGGACGCCGTGGCGCGCTCTACGGCGTGGGCCTGGCCATCATCCTCGGCGCGGCGTACTGGCTCGTGAACAGCTTCTTCATCGCCATCGGCCAAGCCGCACTGATGCCGGCCGTCCTTGCCGCGTGGGCGGCAAATCTGCTCTTCCTCGCCGTCGCCGCTTATATGACGTTGACCGTTCGGACCTGAGGGAATGAAAAGCGGCAGTCGGGGATGACGAACAGGCGGTTCCTGCGGGGTGCAGAGAACCGCCCGTTCCTTGTCGGAGGTGTGCCGTTACAGCCCGGCGGCCGACTTCAACGCCGCGGCCTTGTCGGTCCGTTCCCAGGTGAATTCGGGCTCGTTCCGGCCGAAGTGGCCGAAGGCGGCCGTCTTCCGGTAGATGGGGCGGCGTAGGTCGAGCGCCTCGATGATGCCCCGCGGCGTCAGTGCGAAGTGCGCCCGTACGAGCTCGGTGAGCTTCTCGTCGGCGATCTTGCCGCTGCCGTCCGTCTCGATCAGCACCGAGACCGGGTCGGCGACGCCAATCGCGTAGGCGAGCTGCACCATCGCGCGATCGGCGAGACCCGCGGCGACGACGTTCTTCGCGATATAGCGCGCCATGTAGCAGGCCGACCGATCGACCTTCGTCGGATCCTTGCCCGAGAAGGCACCGCCGCCGTGCGGTGCGTAGCCGCCGTAGGTGTCGACGATGATCTTGCGGCCAGTGACGCCGGCATCGCCCTGCGGTCCGCCGGTCACGAAGCGGCCGGTCGGGTTGACGTAGATCTTCGTGTTGGCGTCCATCATCGCCGCCGGAATGATTGGCGTGATGACGTGCTTCGTGAGGTCCTGGCGGATGACGTCCTGCGTGACGTCGGGGCTGTGTTGGGTCGAGAGCACGACCGCGTCAATGCGTACCGGCTTCGTGCCGTCGTATTCGACCGTCACCTGCGACTTGCCGTCGGGACGGAGATAGTCGACCGTGCCGGCGCGGCGCAGCTCCGACATGCCGCGCACGAGCTTGTGCGCCAGCATGATCGGCAGCGGCATCAGCTCCTCGGTCTCGCGGCAGGCGTAGCCGAACATCAAGCCCTGGTCGCCGGCGCCGCCCGTGTCGACGCCCTGTCCGATGTCGCGCGACTGTTCGTGGATGGCCGAGAGCACGGCGCACGTCTCGCAGTCATATCCGAACTTGGCGCGCGTGTAGCCGACGTCGCGAATGACGCCGCGGACGAGGCGCTGATAGTCGAGGGTGCCGGTCGTCGTGATCTCGCCGGCGACGATGGCGAGCCCCGTCGTGACGAGCGTCTCGCACGCGACGCGGCCGGTCGGATCCTGCGCCATGACGGCATCGAGGACGCCGTCGGAAATCTGGTCGGCAATCTTGTCGGGATGGCCTTCGGTGACTGACTCGGACGTAAACAGATGGCGGCCGGTGCGCCCCATGGAACAACTCCTCACCGGCAGGCGGCTCCCGCGCCTGCCAAACAGCTAACGGTACCAGACCCTTCGAGACGCGGTCAAACCGCGCGTCACGTTCGCGGATGAAATGCGTCGTAGGCCTGCCGCAGCCGCGCCTCGAGCACGTGCGTGTAGATCTCGGTCGTCGACAGATCGGCATGGCCGAGCATCATCTGGATGGCGCGCAGATCGGCGCCGCGCTCGAGCAGATGCGTCGCGAATGAATGGCGCAGGACGTGTGGACTCACCGGCGCGCGAATGCCCGCGCGCCGCGCGTACGGAGCGAGTCGCTTCCAGAACCCGACACGCGACAGTCGCGCGCCGCGCGCGTTGACGAAAAGCCACGGGCTCTCGCGCCGCCGCACGAGTCCGGGGCGCGCCTCGGCGAGGTACCGTCGGACCCATGCGACCGCCTGATCCCCGAGCGGCACGATGCGCGCTTTCCCGCCCTTCCCCATGCACTGCAGGTAACCGTCGTCGAGGCGGACGTCGGTGAGACGAAGACCGACGAGCTCGGAGACGCGCAGGCCGGTCGCATACAGCACGTCGATGAGCGCGCGGTCCCGCAGCCCCAGGGGCGTCGTGACATCGGGCACCGCGAGCAGCGCGTCGACGTCGTCGATGGAAAGGAACTTCGGCAGCGGCCGCAACGCGCGTGGCGCGTGGAGATCGTCGGCCGGATTGACGGTCGTCGCCCCAATGACGCGCTGGAACTTGAAGAAGCTGCGTGTCGACGCCACGAGGCGCGCCGTGGATGCGGCCGACAGGCCTGACGCCATCTGGTCACGCACGAACGCCTCGAGATCGGCGCGTGTGAACGAGACGAACGGCCGATCGATCTCGCGTGCGTAGTCGGCGAGCCGTCGGAGATCGCGGCCGTACGACTCGACGGTGTTGGCCGCCATCCGCCGCTCGACTTCCAGATGACGGAGATAGCCGGCGACCGCGGCCGGCAGCGGCGTCGGATCGGCAGGCGCGGCCTCGCGCCGGGGACGGGCCATGACGAGGTCCATCATCGCTCAAGTCGCGTTGATCGTCGCGCCTTCGCGTGACGCCTTCTTCGTGTCTTCGCCTGTCGCGTTGCAGTCCATGCCCCCGCGAAGTACCCTAGTCCGCTCTCAGGCCGCTGCCGGCCACGGGAGTGCGCTCTTATGCCCTATCACTCGAAGTGGCAGGATCTGCCGACCGAAGCGATCAACCCGGACACGCTGGGCATCGACAAGATGCCGACTCTCGACATCATCGATCTGATCGGCACCGAGGATCGCCGCGTCGTCGCGGCCGTCCACAAGGAACGCGAGCGCATCGCGCACGGCGTCGAGATCCTCGTGAGCGCGCTCAAGCGTGGCGGCCGGCTGTTCCTCGTCGGCGCGGGCACGAGCGGCCGGCTGGGTCTGCTCGAGGCCGCCGAGATGCCGCTCACCTTCGGCACGTCACCCAAGCTCGTGCAGGCCATCATGGCCGGCGGCCAGCACGCCGTGTTCAAGACGCGCGAGGGGGTCGAGGACAACTTCGAGGAAGGTGCGCGCAGCATCGCGCGGCTGCGCGTGACCAAGCGCGACGCGGTCATCGGCGTCTCGGCGAGCGGGCTCACGCAGTTCGTGCGCGGCGCGCTCACGGGCGCGCGCAAGAAAGGCGCGCGCATCCTATTCGTGACGTGCTGGCACAGTACTGAGCTGCAGAACTACGTCGCACTGATCATCGAGCCCGCGGTTGGCCCCGCGGTCATCGCCGGGTCGACGCGATTGAAGGCCGGCACCGCCACCAAGATGGTCTTGAACATGCTCACGACCATCGTGATGATTCGTGTGGGCAAGACCTACGGGAATCTGATGGTCGACGTCCACACCGGATCGGACAAATTGAAGGATCGCGCGCAGCGCATCGTCGCGCTCGTCACGGGCGCGACGCCCGAGGAAGCCGCGCAGCTCCTGCGCGCGGCACGCTGGAACGTCAAGGCGGCGATCGTGATGCGCAAGGCGGGCGTGAGCTATGCCGAAGCGCTCAGCCGCCTGCACCGCGCGGAGGACTCGGTCCGTACCGCGCTCGGCGAGGATCCCGAGCCGATACTCCGCAAGCTGCTCAAGCTCGGCTGATCCGCGCCGCGAGCCCCCGCGCCGCCTCGCGGTCGAGCACGACCACGCAATTCGGATGCGTCTGCAGCAGCGATCCCGGCACGCGTGTCGTGATCGCGCCGCCGAGCGCGCGCGTGACGATGGCGGCCTTGTGCCGGCCGGTGGCCAGCAGCACGACGCGCCGTGCCCCGAGAATCGTCGCCATGCCCATTGACAGCGCCGATGTCGGCACGCGGTGCCAGTCGCCCCCGAAGAGCGCGGCATTCGCGCGTCGCGTGCTCGCGTGCAGCTTCACGACATGCGTGCGCGCCGAGAGCGCGCGGCTCGGCTCGTTGAACCCGATGTGGCCGTTGGCGCCGAGTCCGACGACGGCGATATCGAGACCGCCGGCGGTTTCGATGGCCGCCTCGAACGCGGCCGCAGCGTCGCGCGGCTGGCGCGCGAGACCGTTCAGGACGTACGCGCGCTCGGCCGGCAAGTCGACATGCCGAAACAGGGGGCGCGTCATGAACGACCGATAGCTGCCCGGATGTGTCGCGGGGATGCCGATGAACTCGTCAAGGTTGAACGACGTCGCGTCGCGGAAGCTGGCGCGTCCCGCGCGGTGAAGCGCGGCGAGCGCGCGGTACATGGGCACGGCCGTCCGGCCGGTCGGCAGGCCGATGACCAGGTCGGGCTTCGCGTCGAGCGCGGCCGCGATGAGTGCGGCCGCTTCGATGGCCGCCGCGCGTGCCGAGGGCTGAATGATGATGCGCATGACTGTCCGACTTCGCGCGCCGCGTCCCGCGCCGGTGGCCGGCCCGGTCTTTTCCGCCGCTTTGCGTTAGCGTATCCAAGGACGAACGGCCGGCGCCATGCGATTCTCACGGACTGAAGCGATCCTTGCCTCCGCGCTCGACGCGCGTGCCTTCCCCGCGCTCGCGATCGACGTCGGCGGCCGCGCCGGATCGCGCTGGTCGTCGGCCGTCGGCCGGTTGACGTTCGACGCGTCGAGCGCGCCGTGCCGGCCGGACACGATCTTCGATCTCGCCTCGCTCACGAAAGTCATCGCGACATCGTCGCTCGCCATGCGACTGGTGGCGGACGGGCGGCTGAATCTCGACGCGCCGGTATCGCGTTTCCTCGAGACATGGAAGCGGACCGATCGTCGCGACGTCCGCGTGCGCCAGTTGCTCGATCACTCGTCGGGCCTTCCCGCGCACGATCGCGTCTGGATCGACGGCGTCGCCGGCCGCGCGGCCATCGACGCGCGCATCGCGGCGCTGCCGCTCGCTTATCCCACCGGATCGCGGTCGGTCTACTCGGACGTCGGGTTCATCGCATTGGGCTTCGTGCTCGAGACGATTGCCGGCTGCGCGCTCGCCCGCCAGTTCGCGGCGTTCGCGGAGCCATGGAGTGCATCGCTCGGATATCGCCCGTCGGCCGCCGAACGAGTGCGTATCGCGCCGACCGAAGTCGATCCCTGGCGCGGCCGGCTGCTCGTCGGCGAAGTTCACGACGAAAATGCGGCTCAACTCGACGGCGTGGCCGCGCATGCGGGGCTGTTCGGCTCGGCCGAGGACGTCGCGGCCTTCGCGCGGCTCGTGCTCGCAACGTTCGACAGCCGCACGCGGCTCGGTGACGCGGACCTCATGCGACGGTTTGCCACGCGGACCGGCGTGCCGGGCAGCTCGCGTGCGCTTGGCTGGGACACGATGCGGCCGACGTCGTCGTGCGGGACGCGCCTCTCGGTGTCGGCCATCGGCCACACCGGCTTCACGGGCACGTCACTGTGGATTGACTGGGCGCGGGATCTGTACGTCGTGCTGCTCACCAATCGCGTGCATCCCACGCGGACGCGCGACGCGTTCGTCGCCCTGCGACCTGCGATTCATGACGCGATCGTCGCTGACCTGGACGCGGCTGGCGCGCTATTGCCCGCCGCGGCCGCGTGAGCCGCCGGCGCCCGGAGTGAGGGGGCCGAAGCCGCCCGCTCCAGCACCCGGCGGCGTTGTGCCCCGTCCGCCACGGCCAGGCCCATTGATGAGCGAGCCGCCGCCCGGCTCGATAGGCGGCAGTTCTCCCCCACGTCCGCCGCGCCCGCCGAGGCCGAGGCCGCCCGGCCGGGTCGTGCGATTGATGCCGGACAGATCGCCCATGCGCGCCGCGGCCGCACTCCAGTCGAACGCCCACTGCGAGTAGGTCTGCTGGTTGTTGTAAATCTTGATGGACGTCTCGTTGCTCGTGCTGCGGACACCGGTGATGCCGACCGAGACGAGCCCGACACCCGACGGCATGGTCGCGACGGCGCCCGGTGAACTCGCGGCCGCGCCCGTCGTGCCGCCCACGGGCAGGAACGGTTTGCCGGTGATCGGATCGAGGTACTGCCGACGCAGGTAGTGCTGCGAGACGAGCACGTCGAAGTTCGGCGGCAGCGATCCCGTCTTGCGGCGGTACAGCGCGATCGCACGCGCGTACTGTTCGCCGCGGAAGATCAGTTCTTCCTCCTGTTCGCGGACGGCCTGCTGGCGCCACGACGGCAGGAGCGCTCCCATCCAGATCGCGGTCACGGCCATGCCCACGAGCAGAGCGACCAGAATGAACCCGTCGTCGTCCAACCGTGCACGCCGGCGTTCTGGCCGTCGGGGCTCGCCTTGACCGGTCCGTTTCATGCTCGTACTATCCTTGGCGGTTCGCATGCGATTGCACGCCTCAGCCGCGTCACGGTTGTTCCGCGTCCGGCGCTTGGCCCCCGCGGCAGTCGCCCTCGCGCTCGCCGCGTCCTGCCACAAGATGCCGCTCGTCGCGCCGTCCGGATCGGCGTTGACGCTCGTCGCCTCGCCGACCGTGCTGGCCGTCAACGGCCAGTCCGACATCACGGCCGTCGTCATCGAAGGCGCGCAGTCGGCCGGTACCGGCGACTCGACGGGCAGCGTGCTGAACGGCGTCGGCACGCCGGTTCAGGATGGCACGGTCGTCACATTTACGACGACGCTGGGGCACATCGAGCCGGCCGAGGCCGAGACGCACGGCGGCCAGGCCACCGCTCGGCTGGTCGCGGACGGGCGATCGGGCACGGCGACGATCACGGCCTTCTCGGGCGGCGCGACCAACACGCTCGACATCGACATCGGCGCGGCGGCCGCGACGCATCTCGCCGTGACCGCCAGTCCGCAGGAGCTGCCGGCAACCGGCGGCACGTCGACGATTTCGGCCCGGGTCGAAGACCAGCAAGGCAACGCGCTCCCTGGCATTGCCGTGAGCTTCTCCACGAGCAAGGGCTCGCTGTCGGACACGACGGCCGTGTCGAACGACCAGGGCATCGCCTCCACCACGCTCACGACGACCGCCGAAGCGACCGTCACCGCAACGGCCGGCGGCACGGCGACCGCGATCACCGGAACGGTCACGGTCACGCTCCGGCCGCAGACGACGGTCGCGATTTCCGGTCCGGCCAGCGGCACGGTGGCCGTGCCGACCACCTTCACTATTACGCCCGGCGCGAACACGATCATCACAAACGTGGACCTGGACTACGGCGACGGCGACGGCACGTCGCTCGGCGCGATCTCGAGCGCTACCTCGGCGTCGCACGTCTTCTCGCACGCGGGCGTCTACACCGTCACGGCCCGCGCCTTCGATAGTCAGGGCGGCTCGACATCGGTCTCGACGCAGGTCGCGGTCGCGCCGCTGCTCGTGAGCGTCATCGCGGCGCCGTCGTCGGATACTGAGCCTCAGGTCGGCGACGTCGTCGGCTTCACCGCGACGAGCTCGCCAACCGGCGCGCTCATCGAGCAGTACGAGTGGGACTTCGGCGACGGCAGTGCGAAGCAGACGTCGCAAACCAATCAGGTCGTCCACACCTACCACTCGTCCGGCACGAAGATCGTCACGGTGAGCCTCACGCCCCTTGGCGGAGGCGACGCGGCGGTCGGCATCGGACAAGTCGACGTCAAGCCGTAGTAACGGGCGGAACGCGGTCAAGATTAGAAGTTCGAAGCCAGAAGCCAGAAGCCAGAAGTTTCCCTGGGCCTGAAGGCCCAGGGCTCCACAGCAGGTCTCACCAGTCCGCGTAGCGGCTGCCGTCGAGCGCGGTGCCGTCCGAGCCGCTTTTCACGTCGTAGATGCCCGGCTGCGTCGTGATCGCGCCAGCGTCGGGCTCGGCCTGGATCGTCTGCCACGTGTCGGTTGCGCGCGTGATCGGATCTTCGGGGATCGATCGCAGGTAGTGCTCCGAGACGAGCGCGTCGAGCGACTCGGGATATTTGCCCTTGTCGGCGTAGTACTGATCGATCCCGTCGCGCATCAGGAACAGGTCGCTCCTCAGCGAGGCCTCGCGCGCGGTCTGCACCGAGTTGCGGTACTGCACCATCGCGAGTGACGTCAGAATCATGATGAGCGACAGGACGACGAGCAGTTCGATGAGCGTCCAGCCGTCGGGCGTGTCATCGCGCCGCGGACGCACGCATATGGCCTGACGACGCCACCTGGCCATCGTCGATCGAAACGTGCTGCCCGGTCCGCTCATATGGCCGCTACCACTCGCGGTATTTCGTCCCGTCAAGGCCCTTGCCTGGCGCTTTCGAATAGACGTCAAACACGCACTGCCCGCCCCAAACAGTGGCGTCCGGCGCGTCGGTGTACGACCGCAGACCCCAGTCGGTCGAATGCGTGATGGGATCGATCGGAATCCGCCGCAGGAACTTGACCTTGTTGCCGCTAGCGTCGTTCGCGCGCGGCACGCCGTCCACCAGGATCTGGAGGTTCGGCGGATAGTTCTCGCACCCGAGGCGCGTCGCCGTGGTCGCGATACCGTTCGGCGAGTCCGCCATGTCCTTGAACCGATCGATGGCCGTGCGCATCTCGCGCAGGTCGCGACGCAATTCGGCTTCCTGTTGACGGCGGATCGACACCCGCGCGAGCGGCAGCGCCGCCGACGCAAGGATCATCAGAATGGCCGTCGCGACGACGAGCTCGATGAACGTGTATCCGGCCGCGCGATCCTGCCGCCAGGATGTCATCGTCACAGTCCTTCAGCCCAACCCGTCCAATCTACTACTTGACCGTCACCTGCACCGGCGTGAATGACAGCTCCACGGGCTGTCCGGTCGATGAGGTCGCCACGCCGCTCAACCCGATGTCGGTCGTGCCCGCCTGCCCCGCTGTGAACGAGATGGCGGCGAGCAAGCCGGACTGTGATGCGCCGGTCTTCCCCGGCGGCCGCGACAGCACGATGTCGATGCGTCCAGCCGAGGCGTCGACGCGCGGCACGAACGTGGGCACGACTCCACCTTGCATCATGAACGAGCCCTGCGTCACCGACGGCGTGCGGATGATCGCCGGGTTGTAGGTCAGCGTCAGCGACAGCGTCGCGATGTCCGGCGCGCCGCTGATCGAAATCGGCATCGTGTGCGGTCCGCTGCCCGCGGCGAGCGCGCCGTCGATCGACAGGTTCGGCGGCGTCACGGTGACACGCGCCGCGCCCGCCGGAGCCGCCGGCTCGGTCCCAGTGCTCACAGCGCCGCCCGGAGTTGCCGTGCCGTCGTTCCCGCCGAAACCATCAAGAGCGGTCAGCCCCGGCGTGCCTCCGCCGAAGTTCTGCCCTGTCCCGACGAACACAGGCTTCAGGTCGTCGGGCGTGAGGTCGTGTCCGCGCACGATGTGCGGCGTGATGATCATCACGACGTCGGTCTGCTCGACGTCGCGGTCGCTGTTGCC